>JANMSA010000692.1:0-15642 GCA_031388865.1 Acidobacteriota bacterium
TGCAAGCTTTGTCACTGGAAGCCGCGAAAGCGGCGAAGGATCCCTGCCGATAGAACGAGTCGCGCTCCGAATCAGGGGATCCTTCGCCGTTCCCTCGCTCCGGATGACTGGTCATCCTGAGCCGGCGAAGCGCCCCGCGCGATACACTCCGCCCCCACGATGGCCTGGTACCAGGAATGGTTCGGCGAGGAGTACCTCGAGCTCTACGCCCATCGTGATGAGGACGAGGCCCGCCAGCAGGTGGCGTTCTTCCGCATCCAGTGCGGGACCATCGACGGACCTGTGCTCGACCTCGCGTGCGGCATGGGCCGGCACATGCAGGAGCTGCAGGCGGATGGATACCGCGGCGTTGGCTGCGACCTCTCCTACACGCTCCTGCGCACCGGGATTCGCGAATACGGCGCGATGCCCGTTGCGCGCGCGGACATGCGCCACCTCCCTTTCTGCGACGCGGTCTTCGGCGCGCTGGTCAACTTTTTCACCAGCTTCGGCTATTTTTCTTCTGAGGACGAGAACCTGCAGGTCGTGCGCGAGATGGCTCGCGTGCTGGCCCCGGACGCACAGTTCCTCTTCGATTACCTCAACGTGCATCGCGAGTTGGAGAAGCTCGTCCAGAGGGAGACCCGCGAGACACCGATGGGCATCGTAAAGATCGAGCGCTGGTTCGATCCGTATGACCGATCGTTCAACAAGCGGATCACGATCGGTGAAAAGCGTTATCTCGAACGCGTGCGGGGATACGATCTCGAGGAGATCTCGGCGATGTTCGCATCCTGCAACCTCTCCATCCGCTCCGCGTTCGGCGACTTCGACGGCTCGCCGTACGATCACGCCGCACCGCGCCTGATCCTGGTCGGGAGCAAGTCGCCGTGAGGGTGCCTCTCTCGAAGTACCCGGGGATGAACCAGTTCGTCCTGGACTGGCTCGACGGCGACGAGCGCTTCCTCCGCCGGTCGCACAGCACGACGTCTTCCAGTACGCCGGTGCGAGGGGTTCCACCCGGACTGGCGATGGCACTGCAGATCTCCAATCAGCAATGGGGCATCTTCGCCGGCGAGCAGCTCAAGCGCTGGTCCTCCGGACAGACCCAGACCATCATTGCCGGTCAGCAGGTGGGCTTCGCCGGCGGCCCGCTCTACACCCTCGCCAAGCTCGCTTCCCTGGTGCGCTTCAAACGCGATCAGGAGAAGCAGGGCATCCCCGTCACGGCATTTTTCTGGCTGGCGACCGAGGACCACGATTACGACGAGGTGGCGACGCTGAACGTCCCGGTCGGAAACCGGCAGCTCGATCTCCTCTGTATTCGCGCGGTCCGCACGGCAGACGCGCGGGCGGCTGTGGGATTGCTGCCGGTTCCCGAGGAACTCGCGACCCAGCTCCTCGCCCACTACGACCTTCCGCGGCCCGAGTGGCTGCGGCCCGGGATCAACTTCCGCGACTCCTTCGCGGAGCTCATCGCCGCCACGTTCGGCAGCGAGATCATTCTCGTCGACGCGCTGCTTCCCGAGCTCCGCCGCGCCGGCGCACCGCTGTTCGAGCAGATTCACGCGAGTCGCGATCGGATCCAGCGCGTCCTGCATGATCGGGCCGAGGAGCTGGAAGCGGCAGGCTACAAAGAACAGATCATCCCCCGCGACGGAGCGGAGTACACGCTACTTTATGAGCTGGACGAAAACGCCCATCGCCAACCGGTGACTGCCGACCGCCAACCGCTTCCCGAACGCACCTCCACCTCCGCACTCACGCGTCCCCTCCTGCAGGACTATGTTCTCCAGCCCGACATCTTCCTGGGCGGCCCGGCGGAGGTCGCGTACTACTCGCAGGTGAGCGTTCTTCACGAGTTGCTGAACGTGCCCTTGCCACGCGTGGCGTTGCGCGGTCACGTGCTTGTCGTTCCGAAACGCATCGCTCGCGCATTCGAGCGCTATGACATCGATCCGGCAGAAGTGTTTCGATCTCCCGATCAGATTCTGGCGGAGCGGGAACCCGAGGGAGTCGCGCGCATTCGCGAGCTGACCGAGGGAGGGAAGCGGGAGCTGATGAAGCGCATCGAGCAGATCGGGGAGCTGGCCTTGCCGGCCGACCACTCGCTGGCCGGATCGATCCAGCGCTCGATCGGGCATCTCGAGTTTCACTTCAACAAGCTTGCGGAGCGCGCGATCAAGGGGCTGGTGCGCAAAGACCAGGAGCGCTACAGCGCAATGCGCGAGCTCGTGGCCACGCTGTATCCCAACCGTCACGTGCAGGAGCGCGTCGTGAGCTGGTATGCCTACGTTTGCCAGTACGGCGATCTCGTCGTCGAGCGGGTGGTGCAGGAAGTGGAGCCCGACAGCGCCTATTTCAAGGTGGTGGCGCTGTGAGCTTTGTGGACGTTTGTCAGCTACCGGTGGTCGGTTGTCAGCGGTCCGTTGTCTGCGCCTTTTGGCACGAACGCAACCATCGCAAGCGGTGCTTGATCTTCATGGACTCTTCCGCAAAAAATCCCAGACAACCGACAACCGACAACTGACAACATGGGCCACAGCGAAACAGTCGACGTGATTTTCTTCAGCGCCCATCCGGACGACACGGAGCTCTCCTGCGGCGGTACCGTCGTCAAGTGCGTCAAGGACGGGCTGCGCATCGGGCTGGTCGATCTCACCAGCGGCGAGATGGGCACGCGCGGCACTCCCCAGACGCGCCGCCGCGAAGCGCACAATGCCGGCAAAGCCCTCGGAGCGACGTTTCGGCAGCAGCTCGACTTCGGCGACGGCAGTCTCCGCACGGGGCGGGAAGAGGAGCTTCAGGTGATCGAGATCATCCGCCGCCGCCGCCCGAAGATCGTCATTGCGCCGTATCCTGACGAGCGCCATCCCGATCACGCCCGCACCGGGCGGCTGCTCACCGACGCGTGGTTCTACTCGGGACTGCGGGCCCTGGACACGGGGATCGAAGCGCACAGGCCGCAGTCCGTGCTGTACTACCTGCAAAATTACATGTTTCCGCCGTCATTCGTCGTGGACGTGACGCCGCACTGGAAAGCGAAGATGCGCGCGGTCGCGGCGTACAAGTCGCAGTTCCATGACCCGAAGTCGAAAGAGCCCGGCACGTTCATCTCCGACCCGAAGTTTCTGGAGATGATCGAAGCGCGCGGAAAGCATTTCGGAGCGCTGATCGGCGCAAACTACGGGGAAGCGTTCGTAACCAAACAACCGCCAAGAGTCGATGACCTGATCGCTGCCTACTCTGGGAGGGAACGATGACGCAGATTCCCCGCCAATCGCCAACCGCCAACCGCCAACCATCATGAAGATCGGCATCACCTGTTACCCAACCTTCGGCGGCTCCGGAGTGGTCGCGACGGAGCTGGGAATCGCGCTCGCCAAGCACGGCGACGACGTGCATTTCATCAGCTACGCCATGCCATCCCGGCTCAATGTCCTTCATGAGCGCGTCCACTTTCACGAGGTGAACGTCACGCCGTATCCGCTCTTCGACCCGTATCCGCCGTACACGCTGGCACTGGCGACCAAGATGGCGGAGGTGGCGGCGTACGAGAAGCTGGACATCCTCCACGTTCACTACGCCATCCCGCATGCCATCAGCGCCTATCTGGCCAAACAGATCCTCCGCTCGAAGCTGAAGGTCATCACCACGTTACACGGCACCGACATCACCCTGGTCGGCCGCGACGAAAGCTATCTGCCGATCACGAAGTTCGGCATCGAGGTCTCGGATGGCGTGACCGCGGTTTCGCAGTGGCTGAAGGAGGAGACCGAGCGGAACTTCCAGACCGACAAGGCCATCGACGTGATCCCGAACTTCGTCGATCCCGCGCGTTTCCGTCGCGCCAGCAGCGAGTTCTGCAACGCGTTCAGCGGCCCCGGCGAAAAGCTCGTCTGCCACGTCTCCAACTTCCGTCCAGTGAAGCGGGTGTTGGACGTTGTGGAGACGTTCGTGCGCATCTCCGCGCGTGTCCCGAGCCGCCTGCTCATGATCGGCGACGGCCCCGAGCGTTCGCGGGCGGAGGCGTTCGCGCGCGCAAACGGCTTGCGCGACCGGGTGCTCTTCCTCGGCAACGTTCCTAACCTCGAAGAAGTTCTCGGGGCCTGCCACCTCTTCCTGCTCCCGTCCGAATCGGAGTCCTTCGGAATGGCAGCCCTGGAAGCGATGACCTCGGAAGTTCCGGTGATTGCCACGCGCACCGGCGGCCTCCCCGAAGTCGTGATCGACGGAGAGACCGGCTACCTCCTCGACGTCGGTGACGTGGAGGGCATGGCCGCGCGCGGGATCGAGATTCTCTCCGACGACGTGCTTCGCAGGCGTATGGGCAAACGTGCGCGCGAGGTGGCTGTAGAGAAATTCGACGAACAGAAAATCGTGCCCTGGTATCGGGAGCTTTACGAGCGCGTCATCGCGGAGTGACCACACCCTGAGAATTGAGGAGGATCGGATGTTCAGGAGCGAAGAGGCATTCTCGAGTTTCTCGGTCAACGATCTCGCGGCGGCGAAACGGTTCTACAGCGAGATCCTTGGCCTGGAGGTCGCGGCCGAGGAAAGCGACATGCCGCTTCTGGAGCTGCGTACGACCGGCGCGGGAAACATCATGATCTACGAAAAGGACAATCATCGGCCCGCGACCTTCACCATTCTGAACTTCGTGGTGAGCAGCGTGGAGGATGCGGTGGGTGAGCTCACCGCGGTGGGCGTTCGCTTCGAGATCTACAAAGACGGACCGACCCAGACGGACGACCGCGGAATCGCACAGGGTGGCGGCGGACCCAGGATCGCCTGGTTCAAGGATCCCGCCGGCAACATCCTCTCCGTTCTCGAGGAGCAGTAGCAGATCACCGAGGTGGGGTCAGACCCAATCCGTGGTTGCCGGATGCGGTCATGCTCTCGTATGCTGTGCCCGTCTGTGCGCGCCCGCTATACTGGGCGCTGGCAGCAGGAGGATCAGCATGTCCACACGTGGAAAAGCTCCGAAGCACATCACCTGGGTCATCTGTCTGGTTCTGTTTCTCGTCGCCTTGCTCTCGCACTTCGGGGTGATCAAGCTTGGCAACGGCATCGGCGACTGGTCGTGGATCATCGGCTACGCGCTGTTGCTCATCGCCGTGCAGGTCCGGGACTTATAGCCTCACGGTTCCGCGCGCAGGCCGCCCGCGGCGCCGGTCCCGCCATAGATCGTGCGATAGCGGTCGTAGGAGTTCATCACCTTGCGTACGTAGTGCTTCGTCTCGCCGAAGTTGACGGCGGTGAGGAAGTAGTCGTCGCCGGGCGCGGCCTGGACTCGACTCCAGAGTGCGACCTGCATCGGCCCGGCGTTGTACGCAGCGGCGACGCGGTAGCGGTTTCCTCCGAACTGTCCGGACAGCTCGCTGATGTACTTCGCGCCTAGACGGATGATCACGCGCGGGTCGTACAGGTCCTCCGGATGGACGTCGACCAGTCCGACATCACGACCGATGTCGCGGGCGGTCGTGATGATGAATTGCAGAAGGCCTCGCGCGGCGGCCTGCGACTTCGCACGCGGATCGAAGCGCGATTCCTCGCGCATGATCGAGAGCAGGAGCGTCGGATCGGACGCAAAGCGTTCCGCGTCCTCCGCAATGAAGCTATAGAAGTAACGCGGATAAAGAAGCTCCCGCACCATGGCCGGCAAGAGGTCCGGGTGGAAGTCGCCGGGGACGGACTTCATCATCACTTCGATGGCGTAGATCGAGTCGCGGGACGCGGCTCCGAGGTTCAGGGCGTGAGACCGGGTCAGGGCGCTGGAGGGCGGTCGCAGAGCCCAGCGCTTCTCGATCGTTCCGACGGCCTCGTCATGCAGGCCCAGCGCCATCAGGAGCGACGCGGAATCGTCTCCGTCGACGTTCGGAAACCGCGGCAGAGCGGCGGCTCTCAGGTCCATCACAGCCACATACGCGGGAAGCTCACGATAGATCCCCGCAAGCTTCTTCAGTTGCGCGTCGCGGTCGCGTGACGAGAGCAGGATGCGGTCGGTCTGGATGCGCTTGGCCAGGTCAAAGTTCTTCGCGCGGACGAGGTTCTTCACCTGCGCTTCCCGGACGGCCAGCTCCTGCTGGAGTTTTGGCGCCATGGCAGAGGAATCGAGGCGCGTCCGGGCGAAGTATGCGAAGTGGGAGGGCGCTTTCGAGCGCAGCACCTCCAGGTACGCGCGGAAGGACGCCGGAGGATCGCGCTGCTCCAATGCCCGCGCGCGCCAGTATGCGATCTCGGCTTTATCGTAGTCGTCCTGCAGGTTCAGCGGAATGGAGCCCAGCGCTGCGAGCGCAACGCTGGCGTTGCCCGCACCGAGCATGCCGACGGCATACGCCAGCGCGCCATCGAGAACCGCCCGGTCGTTTCCGGACATCTTCCGCAGCAGCGCGAGGTCCGCTCCGGCTTCCGCGAAGCGCCGCGCCCTGAGGCGGGTCCGAAGACGCTGGGTCAGCGCGGCGGTCGTCGCCGGAAACTTCCCCTGGACCGCGATGGCCGCGGTCATGAGCTGCTCGGCAGTCTTGTCGTCGCCGCGTAACTGCGCGGCGCGGGCCGCGTGCCAGAGGAACGTGCACTTCTGCGCCGCGTTCGGCGTCGCCGCCGCGCCGCGCAGGTACACCGCCTGCGCCTCCGGGTACCGCTCGGCTCCGAAGTAGCTCCGGCCCAGCGCGAACTCGAGCTGGTCGAGTCGTTGTCTCGGGTTCACGGCGGTGGCAGGTGCCGGCACAGGGGCCGCCTTCTTCGGAGCGGTCTTTGCTTTCTTTGGCGGTGCCGGCTTCTTCGTCTTCTTCTTCGGCTTTGTCACCATCGCCGCGGTCTTGGTCGCCGAAGGTCCGCGGACGCGCCCGATGGCGTGCTGCAGCAGCGCGATGGCGCGATCGTAGTGACGGTGCTTATGAAAGGTCTCGCCGAAAAGCGCCATTTGTTCCGTGGTCAGGCTTCGCAGGATTTCCGGCTTGTCGAGCGCGCGTGTGACGCGATCCGCGGCATCGTCGCTGATGCCGCCTTTGAGCAGCATCAGTCCGCGGGCGAGCGAGGTCGAAGGGCTCTCTTCCACAATGCGAGCGCTGATCTCGCGACGGCGCTCCGTGGACGCGGAAGAAGCAATCTTCGCCGCGAAGGCACTCAGCGGCTGAGGGTTGTCGGCCGAGGCCAGGTACTCCAGCTCTTCATCGATGGCCTCGTCGCGATAGAGCGAATCGGGATACTCGAAGATGAGCGCGGTCCGGAGCCCGCTCGCTTCGGCCCCTTCGGCGATGGACGCGCGGTGATACAGAGCACGGTCGCGGAACGCGTGCCCCTTCTCCAGAAAAGGGGCAAGCTTCCTCGCGGCGTCTTCTTTCTCGTTCTCCTCAACCAGGGCGCGCGCGTGGAGGTAAGCAAGCGACCACTTCTGATAAAGATCGGGATGCTTTGCTTCGATGGAAGTGAGCAGGTCGGCGAGCTCCTCGCCCTCGAGCTGCTGGAAGGTTTCGGTCCACCGTTCGACAGGCGGCACCTCGGTCGGTGGAGTGGTCTTCACTGCGCCGGCAGCCGGACGAAACACGCGATGACGCTGAACACGCTGGCGCTGCGCAATCACCCCGGCGATTACAAGGATGAGCAGGAGGACAGCGGCGATGCCGAGCAGCAGTCGTTTGCGAGTCAATCGTGTCCGAGTCAATCGTGTGTGCTCAGCGGCTTAGTCCCTCGCGAGCGTCCCTGTCTTGATCGCCTGAGGAGCTCGTCGGAGAATCTCCGCGCGTGCAATCCCATAGCCAAGGATCGCGTCAACCAGCACACGCCGGCCGTCGCTCGACAGCAGGATCAGGATCTTCTGCTTCACTTCGCGCACTTCCACGATGTCTTCCCAGCGGACCCATTCCCAGCGCTTGCCGAGCCAGCGCAGGAAGCGATTCTCGTACTTCACGCCGAGCTCGCTGAAGTAGATGTGATCGCCGTACTGCAGCAGCATGGCCACCACGGTGCCCAGGAACAGCAGGACCAGGCCGATCATCGGCAGGAGGCGGTAGTCGGTGGGGTGCTCGGCGAGGTACATGAAGAATATCGCCGCCGATCCGAACGACGCGGCGCACGAGATGATGCGCGAGACCGGGGGGCGCTCGAATACGAGGACTTTCTCGTCTTTCATCTCCACGCCAGTAGTAACACAGGAACTTTGCGCTTCCTGTCACAAGCCGGCGGGGAACCTGTTGTCGGTTGCCGGTTGTCAGTTGTCCGGGAGGCAGCGTGAGGAAGTTCAGACCCTGGGCCGACGCAGAAAGAGTCACCGACAACCGACAACTGACAACAGACGACTGATGACCGATGTCAGCTCCGCCGGCCAACCGCCAACCATGTAGAATCCCGCCCCCATGCGCTGGTCCCGTACGTTCATCAACACCCTTCGTGAAGTCCCCGCCGACGCCGACGTCATCTCGCAGAAGCTGATGATGCGCGCCGGCATGATCCGCAAGGTCGCGGCCGGCATCTATACATACTTGCCGCTCGGTCTGCGCGCCGTGCGCAAGCTCGAGAACATCGTCCGTCAGGAGATGGCCCGCGCCGGCTCGACCGAACTGCTGATGCCTTCGATTCAGCCCGCCGAGCTCTGGATGGAATCGAATCGCTGGCAGCAGTACGGGAAGGAGCTCCTGCGCATCAGGGATCGCCACGACCGCGACTTCGTTTTCGGGCCGACGCATGAGGAAGTGATTACCGACACGGTGCGCGACGTGATCAGCTCGTACCGGCAGCTTCCGGTGAACCTCTATCAGATCCAGACGAAGTTCCGCGACGAAGTGCGCCCCCGCTTCGGGCTCATGCGCGGCCGTGAGTTCATCATGAAAGATGCGTACTCCTTCCATGCGAGCCGCGAGTCGCTGGACGAAACCTATGACGCCATGCGCGATGCGTACACGCGGATCTTTCATCGCTGTGCGTTAGACCACGTACCGGTCGAAGCCGATACCGGCAACATCGGCGGCTCGGCCTCCCACGAATTCATGGTGCTCGCGCAGTCTGGTGAGGACGCGGTGGTGAGCTGCCCGAACTGCCGTTACGGAGCGAACGTCGAGAAGGCCACTTCGAAGTTCTTCGACGACGAGGGCGAGCCTGCGCCAGCTGCCACAATCGCTGAGCTTCATACGCCGGGCACGCAGACCATCGACGACGTTGGACGCTTTCTCCGGCAGCCCACCGCGGAGCTGGTGAAGACGTTGGTCTTCGACACGGACCTGGGACCGGTAATGGTGCTCATTCGCGGCGACCGGGACGGCAACGAGGTCAAGATCAAAAATCACCTCGGCGCGCAGACGCTGGAGTTGATCAGCGAGGCGCGCTTCGAGGCCGCGACGGGCGGACCGATCGGCTATTGCGGGCCGGTCGGGACAAAGTGCGCGCGGGTGCTCGCGGACCATTCGCTGCGGGGTCGCAAGCGGTGGATCGTCGGGGCGAACAAGAAGGACCATCACCTCGATTTCGCCATGCCGGGTCGCGACTTTCCGGAGCCGGAGTATGGCGACTTCACGACCGCGTGCGCAGGCGACGCGTGCGTACGATGCGGCACGGCTCTGGAGATTCACCGCGGCATCGAGGTCGGCCACATCTTCAAGCTTGGGACGAAATACTCCGAGGCGATGCACTGCGAGTATCTGGATGAGGGTGGCCAGCGCGTGCCCATGATCATGGGCTGCTACGGCCTCGGCATCGGCCGCACCGTTGCATCGGCCATCGAGCAGAGTCATGACGCCGACGGCATCATCTGGCCAATGCCCATCGCTCCGTTCGAGGTCGTGATCTCGATTCTGGGCAAAGAGGAGAACGTGCACGCCATGGCCAACGACGTCTACGAAAAGCTCTCGGCAGAGGGCATCGACGTGCTCCTCGACGACCGCGACGAGCGCCCCGGCGTGAAGTTCAAGGACGCGGACCTGATCGGGTTCCCGCTCCGGATCGCCGTCGGCGCGAAAAGCCTCGCGAACGGCCACATCGAGTGGAGCTGGCGCAAAGACCCCCGAGCGAAGCAGCTCGGCGCGCCGGAGGATGTCATCAGGCAGGTCGTCGAGAACGTGCGCGCCGGGCGAGGGTAGGACCGGATTGAGGATGAAGGATTGAGGATTGAGGATGGTGGTGGGCGCTTCGCGCCGCTGCTCATGCTCAGTTCAGCCTCGCGGCGCCTCAATCCTCAATTCTCAATCCTCAATCCTCAATCCGGTTTGCTATCCTGCCTCCATGCGTAAGCTTCTGCTCGTCATCACTGCCGCCGTCGCGTTCCCGCTCGCAGCTCAGAACGTCGACATCGAGGCCCTGTCCGGTCTGCAGTTCAACTTCGGCAATCCCGGCGCGCGCTCCCTCGGCATGGGCGGAGCGTTTCTGGGGCTTGCTGACGATGCCTCGGCGGCGGAGGCGAATCCGGCCGGCCTGAGCATTCTCCGCAAGGCCGAGTTCTCCATCGAGGCGCGCAACTACCTCGAGCAGCAGCAGTTCACGACCAGCGGCACCTTCCCCAACGTGGAACGAACCTCGTTCACCAACCATAGCGACCGGGTGGTGCTGACGTTCGCGAGCGCGGTCATTCCGATCAGGAACCGCTTCACCATCGGCGCTTACTACCACGAGCCTCTGAACAACGAAGGCGGTGGCGTGGTCGCTCCTTTCCGGGATCCTTTGACCGGAGACGTCACCCCCCTGCCGAATTTCTTCCTGCCGGCAGAGAACAACCGCATCGTCGGCGAACCGATCACGCGTCAGGCGTGTCTCGATCGCCGGCGCGCGACGAACAATCCTTTCTCGTGTCTGGAGTTCCGGGTTGACCCTTTCGTCTCCGAGCTGAGCGTCCGTCAGCGGACGTATGGGCTGGCGGGAGCGTGGCAGCTCCATCCCACCTTCTCCGTAGGCGCGACGGTGCGTCACCAGCGTTTTCAGGAATCCGCGTTCACATTTCGATTCACTCCCGGGTTCGATCCGAAGCAGGTCGTGGTGCAGGCCACCGCGAAAGCCAGCGGCACTGGCGTGGAGCTCGTCGAAGAGACCGACACCACGTTTGCGCTCGGTTTCAAATGGACGCCGCTGGATCGAATCAGTTTCGGCGGCGTGTACAAGAAGGGTCCGCAGTTCGATGCACCGCTGTTCTACGCGGACACGGCTTCCCAGTTCAACTTCTCACAGGTTGCAAACACCAAGTTCCACACGCCCGACATCGCCGGCATTGGGATCTCCCTGCGGCCGATCCCGGTACTCACGGTCAACATCGACGCGGTGCATGTGAAGTACTCCAACCTCGTCGACGACTTCGTCAGTGCGGTCCCGGAAGTGCGTGCGATCGGCAATCCCTTCAAGGCGAACGACGTCACCGAGATCCGCGTGGGCGCGGAATACTTCTTCTCGACGAAGATCCCGTTCGCGTTGCGTGCCGGGGTCTGGCGCGATCCGAAGCACTCCATCGAGTGGGCGGGTCCGCTGAATCATCCGAACTTCGTCGCAGAGGCCCTGCTGTATCCCGAGGGGAAAGATCAGACCCACTACGCGATCGGCGGTGGTCTCGCCTGGCCACGCTTCCAGATCGATTTTGCCTACGACACGGCGGACACCTACAAGGTCGGGTCCATCTCGATGGTGACGCGGTTCTGAGACGACAAGCTCATCCGTGCTGAGAGTGGGTTCAACTTTTGAAGAGAAGTTCGTGACAAAGGAGATACAAATGAAACGAACGCCTTACATCATCCTCTCCATCCTGTGCGTCGCGGCCATGAGCTGCGCGTCGGGCGCGGTCGACAATAAGGTCACCGTGGGCAATGCGATGGAAAGCCCCTCGGAACAGGTCGCCACAGGCGAGGAAGACCAGCGTCTCAACAAGCCGGGCGCTCCACAGGCCATGAAACCGGAAGAAATGCATGGTCATAGCTTCAACGCAACGGGCGTCAGCACCATGTCCTCCGGGTCCAAAGACAAGGTGATGAGCACCGATACCACCACCACGGTGACCACGAACTCGCTCACCACGCCGGCCGACACCACCAGCGTCAGCGGCACGAGCGGGATGAGCACCACCGGCACGACCGACAACACCGCCAGCATCTCCGGTACTGGAACAGTCAGCACCAACACCAGCAACGACAGCACCTGGTCCACCACGGAGACCACGACGGAGAGCACCACGTCGGCTTCCACGGACATGACCTCTTCCACGAACACCGACGACGACACCACGACCACGTCGACTACGACCACGAAGACGCGCCGCCGGATGCGCAAGGATTAGTTTGGCGCGCTGATCACGCGGTCGCGCGGATCAGTGCAGAGCGTCCAGCGGGACGTTCATCAGCTCGAATCGTTCCCAGCCGCTGAAGTCGTAATGCCACCATTCCGACGGCAGCGGCTGGAACCCGTTCCTCTCCATCACCTCGCGCAGCTGAGCGCGGTTCCGCAACGCCTCCGCGGGCAGGTCACGGAACGCATGCGCCGCGCGATCCGTAAAGTCGTCGAAGCCGGTCGGCATGTCCAGTTCCGCGCCGGAGTCGAGCTTGATCAGCGTGAGGTCGACCGCGGCGCCTCGATTGTGCCGCGACCCCTTGGCCGGATCCGCAACGTAGTGGGGATTCCGGATCGGCTCCCACATCGCCTCGGTCACCCGATACGGGCGATACGCATCGAATACTTTGACCCCCAGGCCACTCTTCGCGAGCTCGAGTTGCACCTGCTGCAGCGCATGTGCAGCGGGCGCGCGCAAGTAGGCCTTGGCAACGTGATACAGCGGCTTCTTCATGAAGTTGTTCGCGGTCGCGTAGCGGACGTCCACCGCGATCCCTAGTGACTGCAGATCGAGCAGACGCTTCTCGGGATGGTTCCGCGCGATGCGCTCGTACGAGGCCAGGTCGGGGACGATGCGCAGCCCGTATTTGTTGGCCGGGATGACGACTTGCGACGCGCATGCGATCAGGAGGAGGAGGGGCAGGGCGCGAATGGCGGAGCGCATGCGTGCATCGTGGATGATCGAAGGGAGACGATTCATGGACTCATAGTCTCAGATTCTCACAGGGTACGTTGCCTGAGGCCTCCCTATGAGACTGTGAACCTAGGAGACTGTGAGACTCCGACCCGCGGTGCGGTACTGTATTCACCCTCATGGAGCTCGACATTTTCTTTTCGATCTGCCAGACCGAGGTGGCCGGGTACATGCCGGACGAGCGGACGATGTTCGTGAACTTCTTCGAACAGATCGAACTCGCCGACGCGCTCGGTTTCGGCACGGCCTGGGTCGCCGAGAGCCACCTCTCGACCGAAGTGCAGAAGACCAACCCCGGCGCGGTGATCCCGCACTTCGTCGGCGAGATCGGCCTGAACACGGACATTCTTCAACTTGCGCACCGGGTCTTCGCGCGCACGAAAACCATCAGCATGGGCTCCGCGATCATGAACATCCTCTGCAACGGCGGACCGATCGCGGCGGCCGAGCGGATCAAGACTTTCCTGACCCTGCACGGACTGGACGCCAGTGAGAAGCGCCTCCTCACCGTCGGTTTCGCCTCGGGCCGCTTCCCGTTCATCAACGTGCCGTACGGCATCGTGCCTCGGAATCCGATCGAGGCCGCAGGGTGGCCTGTGGTCAAGACCAGGATCTTCGAGGAGGCCACGGAGATCTTCCTGCGCCTGTTGAAGGGAGAGATCCTCAGTTCCGACGACGTCGCCGGTCGCGCGCTGCGGCGCAGCGACTTCCGCTGTGACGCCGACTGGCAGCGCGTCGTCGATGCGTACGGCCAGTCCGTTGACGAGATCCCGCTCGAGGCGCGGTGGCACTTCCCGAACCTGCAGATCGTCCCCCGCGAGCCGCGCATGGATCTGCTGCGCCTGTCGATCGGATCTCACGATCCTGCGACGCAGATCTTCGCCAACACCATCCTGCCCGTGGGAGTGTTCAACCTCTCCATCACCCCCGGCGACGAGATCGAACAGACCAACGCCCGCATGCGCGAGCACTACCACCCGGATGGTGGCGGCTGGCAACGAAGGCTGATGCCGCGAACCGTGCTGGTGTTCATCAATGAGGACGCGGCCCACGCCAGGGAGGAGGCGCGGGACGCGCTCTCGAACTACTGGCGGGCGCTCGAGGGAACTCTCGACGAAGAGAAGGTGCGGCGAGCCACGAACAACGCCCTGGTGGGCGACGCGGAAGAGATCGCAGCGCAAATGGCGGACCGCTTCGATCCTGAGGACCGTCTGATGCTCTGGTTCGACTTCAATAACCATGACTCTAAAAGAGTGATGAAAAATATGAGCGATTTTGTGAACAGGGTGGCGGTGCGGTTTGCGTAAGGGCACCTTGTCCCTCGTCACGGTCTCCGAGTTGCTGAAAATGAGGGCGGCATGATCATCACCAGCAACCAGGAACCAGCAATCGGCAACGCGCCAACCTTCGACGAAGCCGCTGCTCCGAACTTCGCGCGCGCGATGCCGAACTGGCAGCCGCTCGTCGAGTACCGCCGCAACGGCGTAGCAGAGAACACGATCCACGGCGCGGTGTCATGGGTTACTGGCAGAAACCTGCTCTACTCCTTCGGTGGGACCGTCGAGGTCTACGGCCGCTCGATGGTGAAGCCGATCATGATGAAAGTCTTCGCCCGCGATTTCGCGCAGGAGCTCACGGCCGAGCAGCGGGCGATCTCAGTGGCCTCGCACAACGGCGACGCCGAGCACGTCGCCACCGCGCGATCGATCCTGCGCGAAGCCGAGTGGGGCATGATGCAGGCGCCCCTCGACGTCCCGCTCGTCCAGTTCGGGCGGCAGGTTCGTCGTCCGCGCCGCTGGTACCACTGCTGTTCCGGAGAGCACGCCGCCATCCTGCGTGGTTGCAGAATCCGAGGGTGGCGACGGATCGGCTACGTCTGGCCTCATCACCCGTTCTTCCAGGAGTATCTCGCGTACCTCCGCGGCGTCCTCGCGCCGGACTGGATCGACGGCACGATCGCCAAAGATGGCTGCGGCCTTCCGACTGTTTCCATGACCGTCACCGATCTGGCGAAGCTCTTCGCCAACCTGGTTACTGAGAAAGACGAGGACTGGATCTGGGACGCGATGGTCACCCATCCCGATCTCATCGGCGGCTTCAATCGCCTCGACTCGACGATCCTCAAAGCCTGCGGAGGCCGCGTTCTCGCCAAGGAAGGCGCCGACGGGCTCCTCGGCTTGTCGATCGAGCACCCGGAGTACCCCGAAGGACTGGGCGTGGTCGTGAAGATCGCACATGGCTGGAACCCCCAAGCCACCTGGTACATCGCCCGCTACATCCTCGGAGTGCTCGGCTTCGAGTTCCGCAACCCGTACAAGCTCCGCCGTCAGAAGGCCTTCATCGTGCCGGAGGTCATTCCGCCGCAGCTGCGTGAGCGGATGTCCGCAATCGTGCCGTGGGACTCGTGGGATCCGGACATCGATCGCTGGGACTTCGAGCCTGAGGAGTTCGCGCAGACGACGGCGAGGGAGCCATGACGAAGAAGGCCGGAGGAGCTCGAGAACGAAGGTCGGGTCTCTGCCGAAAGGGAGCCCCCTCATCCGCCTTCGGCACCTTCTCCCCCCGCCGGGGAGAGAAGGGTCTCGAATGAAACCTGCATCGAGAGTCAGCCAGCAGGTCGGTCACCTCCCGTCGAGAGCCTTCTCCCCCGCAACGGGGGAGAAGGTGCCGAAGGC
>JANMSA010000704.1:0-2264 GCA_031388865.1 Acidobacteriota bacterium
ATGGGCGGAACCCGACACCCTGAACGATGCCGCTCACTTCGACCCGCCGTCCGTCTTCTCGCATGATCTCCGGTAAAGATAGTTTCTAGCTCGGTTGAGCAGCGATGACCCCTCGCACTCCGACCTGTGATCGCGGTCACGCGCCTGGCCGCGGAACGTTCGTGCGCAGGCTCAGGAAGTGGTTGGCGCCCTCCGCAGCCGGGCGATGGTGAGCATCGCGCTCCCATAAACCGCGAGGGCGATGAATATGATCGCTGCTGTGCCGCCGCGAAGCTCCTGGGCGATCACCTTCACGCCCGTCAACGCCAGGATGCCAACGGCAAGCTGCGAGGCTTCAGGCATGCTCCACGTCCGTCCGATTGATGCCAGACCGACCGCCGCTGCGGCCAGGACGATCGTTCGCACGAGCGCCTGCGTGTCTGCGCCGCCGCTGATCGCCGTGGCGGCCGCATGGATCGTAACCGCCGCTGCGCCGCACACGGCGATGGCCAGCAGCGGCACGCGCGCGAAGTCCAGCCGTGCGAACGCAATGAGACAGAGTGCAGCTGCAATCAATGCCGGCACGGGAGTGACGACCGCGTCGTTCCCAACGAGTACAGCGGCGGCGAACGAGAAAAGCCCGCCGCCGATTGCGGCGAGGATCCCCCATACCGCGCTCTGCAGCGCGAAGACGCGCAACGAGGTGCGCCGCGCGATCTCTGCCGCCACCACAGCGGCGAAACCCCAGAGAATCGTCGTCGCTGAGGGCGGCAGAACGAGTGCCGAAGCGCCGGCGATGCCGATCCATGAAGCGACGGCGACCTGTATGCTCGCGCGCCAGGTCACGGCCATCCACCCCACGGCAAAAAACAGCAGCGCGGCCACCACCGGATAACGGTTGTCCTTCAATGGATCGATCAGCGTTGTT
This sequence comes from Acidobacteriota bacterium, assembly GCA_031388865.1. Lineage (GTDB taxonomy): Bacteria > Acidobacteriota > Thermoanaerobaculia > Gp7-AA8 > Gp7-AA8 > QHVT01. Next base: position 908 of record JANMSA010000704.1, read on the forward strand.
ATGATCAGGAAGATCGCAAAGAGATCGCTCTCGGTGGCGAGCAGCCATCCGACATAGCTCATCGAAAGAATGCTCGCCACAATGCCGATGAGCGTCAGCGCCATCACGAACGGGATCAACTCCCTGGTCGCGTAGGCAAGTAGCAATGCCACCCATGTCGCACCTGCAGCGGCGATCCATGCCGGCAATGGCAAGGCATTGAGATGGGCCACAATGATCAGCGCGATGCTGAAGCCGGCCAAAAGGAGAGCGCTTGTCACGGCGGAGAGAACGTGGAAGTGGGTCGTTGCCTCCCACACGACCGGATAGGCAACGGCTGCCGCTACCACGCAGTGAAAGACAGCCGCCGAGCGTCGTCCTGCGCGTGCCGAGAAAGCCGCGGCGGCGATCCATACCGTCGCGTACAGAAGTCCGAGGGCGACGCCAATATGTTGCGGCAGGGTCGTTGACTCGGTCGCGGCCCGCAGCAGAAACGCTCCGCCGAGGATGAGGATCGATTTGCCGGCCAGAGCGAGCATTGGAGCGCCCGCAGTCTCGCCGGTGCCGGCGTCAGCCTCCGAGCCATCGCCGGTGCTCGCCGGTGCGGAAAGAGACTTCGAGGCGTTCTCGAGTCGCGACAGGCGCTCTTCGATCTGCAGCAGGCGCTGATCGATCTGATCGAGCCCGTAATTCGCGTCCATGTATCACCCAAGCATCAAAGCGAGTGATTACTCCGTGTCGCTGGTCACCGGCATCGGTGATCAGTGGCACGACGTGCGCCGGCCAGGAAGGTTTCTCATGCATCGTTGCCATCACACAAAAGGAGCAACTCGTCAATGGAAGCTCTGGCCCCTCTCCCGCGGCGCCGCTTTGTAAACTGGTTCCTGGGCACCTCACTCGGCGCACTGGTGGTGAGTGCTCTCTATCCGATCATCAGCTTCACCAGTCCGCCGCGCATCCCTGAGGCTGCGACGAACCAGGTCGAGGCGGGCGATACGTCGGATCCTCTGTTTTTCGAGAAGGGGTTCAAGATCATCCGTTTCGTCGCGGAGCCGGTGATTCTGTTGAAGGTGACCGATGTCGAGTATCGCGCTTTCTCAGCGACGTGCACGCATCTCGACTGCATCGTCGAATATCAGAAGGACCGGAGCCAGATCTTCTGCAACTGTCACGGCGGCGCGTATGACCTGAACGGAAGAAACGTGGCCGGTCCGCCCCCGCGGCCACTGCCCGCGTTCAAAGTGAATCTCGTCGCGAAGGGGTCGGAGCCGGCGAAGATCGTCGTCTCTCGCGCGTAGACCGGCCATGATCGAACACGTGCGAAGCTGGCTCGACGCTCGGCTCGGTTTGTCGAAGCTCGTCGAGCTCGGGTCGCACA
>JANMSA010000714.1:0-6086 GCA_031388865.1 Acidobacteriota bacterium
CTGAGAGAGTTGGGAGCTGAGCGTCTGGACTGAAACGGTCCTCCTGAGAGCTGCGAGCTGCGAGCTGCGAGCTCAAGACGTGAGCTGCGAGCTCAAGACGTCACCGCGTCTGCCGCACCACCTCATAGCAGAGCACGGCAGCAGCGGACGCGACGTTGAAGGAGTCGATGTGGCCGAACATGGGCACGGAGACGTTGCGGTCGCAATGCTCGAGCACGTTCTTCCGCGCACCCTTGCCCTCGCTTCCCAGAACGATGGCCACCTTCCCGCTGAAGTCGACCTTGTCGGCCCGATCTCCGTCGGCGGTCGCGGCGTAGACCCAGAACCCCTTCTCCTTCAGCGTCTCGATCGTCCGGGCCAGGTTGGTCACCTGCGAGACCGCCACCCACTCCGACGCGCCCGCGGAGGCCTTGATGGCTCCGGCCGTCAGGCCGACGCTTTCGTGCTCCGGAATGACGACCAGGTTCACGCCGAAACCGTCCGCCACACGCAGGATCGCGCCGAAGTTCTGCGGGTCGGTGATGCCATCGAGGATCAGCACGAACTTCGTCTCCTCGCTCTCCATCACCTCATGAAAGTCCGCATACGCGCCGGCGTCGACCTCGGCGATCACTCCGTTGTGCACGGCGCGGTTGGTCATGCGATCGATGTCGCTCATGGCCATGATCCGAATCGCCACGCCCGCATTCCTGGCCTCGTTCACGAGCTTCTGCATGCGCGTGTTCTGCTCGCGAGTGAGGCCGATGTACCGCACCCGCTTGGGATGCGCGCGGACGGCTTCGAGGACGGGGTTTGCGCCGTAGAGGATCATGTTTGAACGATGAACGATGAACGATGAACGATGAACAGAGGCTTCGAGCGCTTCTTGAACGATGAACGACGTCTGTTCTGAAGCTGCGTTTGTCTTCTGTCTCATGGCCAACCTGCGGTCAACGGAAAACGACGAACGACGACCACCCCGCGGGTGTGGTTCATCGTTCATCGTTCATCGTTCATCGTTCGTTCTAGCGGCGCTCGTTCATCGTTCGTTCCAGGCCAGCCGCCTCGCGATCCCCGGCCCTTCATACACCAACGCGGTGTAGATCTGCACCAGATCCGCTCCCGCAGCGATCTTCGCCTGCACATCCTGGGCGGTGAACACGCCGCCCACGCCGATGAGAGGAAACGCCGGCCCCACCCGTTTCCGCACCGCCGCCAGCACGGACGTCGCTCTCTCCATCAATGGCTTTCCCGACAGTCCGCCTGCCTCTTTCATTCCGGAAAGGCGTTCCAGGGTCGTGTTCGTGCAGATCATGCCGTCCGCGAGCCGCACGCAGACTTCAGAGATCTCGGCGATCTGCGCGTCATCCAGGTCGGGCGCGATCTTCACGAGAACCGGCCCCACCTTCACCGATCGCACCGCGTCGAGCAATGTTTCCAGATGCTCGGGGCGCTGCAGGTCGCGGAGGCCGGGAGTATTCGGCGAGGAGAGGTTCAGCACTGCCGCGTCGGCATGTGGGGCAACACGGCGATAGCATTCCACGTACGACTCGGACGCCCCTTCGAGCGGCACGTCGCGGTTCTTTCCGACGTTGACGAACAGGGGGACCGTCCTCGTCCACGCCCGCAGCCGCGCCGCGACCGCATCCGCGCCTTCGTTGTTGAATCCCAGCCGGTTGATCAGCGCCTTCTCGGCGGGATAGCGAAAAAGACGAGGACGAGGGTTGCCCGGTTGCGGCCGGAGCGTGACCGTTCCGACCTCGATGAATCCGAAGCCGAGCGCCGCCAGGAAAGGCATCATTGTCGCGTTCTTGTCGAAGCCGCCGGCAATGCCGATCGCTGAAGGGAACTCGAGCCCGAACACTCTGCGCTTGGCCGACGCCGGTGGGCGGCAGATGCGCTCGATCGCCCGCAACACCAGCGGGATCTGCTGGAGGTGCTGCATCTGCTCCGCGGTCCACTCATGTGCCCATTCGGGATCGGCGTTGAAGAGGAGCCGGCGCAGAAGGGGATAGATCATGCAGCGAGGATGCGCTCGACCCTGGCCAGTGGCGAAAGCACGCGCGCATCGACTTCGCTCGCGTGCTGCAGAAGGGGAATCGCGCGCACCAGCTCCGGTCCGTGCTCGACTCCCGTCAGCGCCAGACGGAGCGGCATGAAGAGCGCCTTCCCCTTCGTCCCGGTCGACGTCTTGAGACGTTCGACCATGACCTTGTAGCTCACCTCGTCGCGCGGAGCACCGTGGGTGCGCAACTCTCCGGCGAGCGACTCCGCAAACGCCCGATCGCCGCCATCCGGCAGGCCGAGCGTGGGCGTCGCATACGCGAGCACAAAGGCCAGCGCGCCCTCGAACTCCGTCAGACGATGCACGCTCGTCTTCACGAGGTCGATGCCCTCCTCGAGCCACGAAACGTCAAAGAACCGCCGCACCAGCGGCGCGAGCTCTCCAGCCGTCATGGCGTGGATGTACTGCGCGTTGACCCACTCGAACTTCTGCGGATCGAACACCGCCGGAGCGGCATGCACGCGCCCCAGCGAGAAGTTCGCAATGGCGTGCTCGCGCGTGAACACATCCAGCCCATCGGGCGAAGACCAGCCCAGAAGGGTGAGGTAGTTGACCATCGCGTCGGGCAGGAAGCCCTCCTCCGCATACGCGGAGACAGACGTCGCGCCATGGCGCTTCGACAGTTTCGTCCGGTCCTGGCCGAGGATGAGCGAGACGTGCGCGAACTGCGGGACTTCCCAGTAGAGAGCGCGATAGATGAGCACCTGCCGATGTGTGTTCGTCAGATGCTCTTCGGCGCGGATTACGTGCGTGATGGCCATGTCGTGATCGTCGGCCACGACGCAGAAGTTGTAGGTCGGGAATCCATCGGACCGGACGATGATGAAGTCGCCGAGGGACTCCTTTTTCCAGGTCACTGCTCCGCGGATCGAATCGTCGATGGTGACATCGCCAGCGTCGCTATCGGGAACGTGAAAGCGGATCGCGTGCGGCGCGTCCATTCGGCGAGCAGCCGGTTTGTCTACATCCCGTCGCGCGTGCCAGCAGGTCAGGTCGTAGTGCGGCGGGCGACCCTCCGCCTCCGCCAGCGTGCGCTTCTCTTCGAGCATCTCCTCGCTGCAGTAGCAGCGATACGCCACGCCCCGCTCGACCAGAGCCTTGGCGACGGACCCATACATCGCCCGGCGCTCGGACTGGCGGTAAGGGGCGTGCGGGCCGCCGACGTCCGGACCCTCACCCCACCCAAGCCCCAGCCACCGCAAATCCTCGAGCACCATCGCCTCGGACTCGAGTGTCGATCGCGCCTGATCCGTGTCCTCGACGCGAATGATGAATGTGCCGCCGTGATGCTTCGCGAAAAGCCAGTTGAAGATGGCCGTGCGGGCACCGCCGACGTGCAGGTGACCGGTGGGAGATGGGGCGAAGCGGACACGGACGGACATCGGGGTGAAGCTTATCCTGAGCCGCGAAGACGGCGAAGGATCTCGGGAGCCCTCTCGCCACGTGGTATTCCGAAACGGGGACGCGGTAAAGCGGCGCCGTTCTCCTGAGGGCTCCATTGACCCTTCGCTTCGCTCAGGGTTTCACGGCCTCAACGTTGAGAGATCAGCACGATCGCCATCACGCAGATGCCTTCGGCGCGGCCGATGAAGCCGAGGTGGTCCGTGGTCGTCGCCTTCACGTTCACGTGGCTCTGCGGGAGCTCGAGAAGTTTTGCGATGGATGCAACCATTGCGTCGCGGTGAGGTGCGAGCTTTGGCCGTTCCGCGATGATGGTCACGTCGAGGTTGGCGATCTGCGCGTCCATCCCGTCGATGATGCGCTTCGCCTCGCGCACGAACTGCGAGGAGTCCGCGTTGCGCCACCGCTCGTCCGTCGAGGGGAAGTAGTGGCCGATGTCGCCTGCGCCGGCGGCGCCGAGCAGAGCGTCGGTGATGGCATGCAGGACCGCGTCGGCGTCCGAGTGTCCCGACAGGCCGCCGGTCTCGCTGATGCGCACACCGCCGAGGATGAGCGGGCGGGCGGCGTCGAACGGATGGACGTCCACCCCCTGCCCGACGCGATTCATTCCCTGCTCCACTGCTCGAGATACGACTCCGCGATGACGAGATCCTCGGGGACGGTGATCTTGAGGTTGCGAGGATCGCCCGGGATGGCTTTGACCACGTGACCGAAGCGGGCCGCGAGGCCTGCCTCGTCGGTGCTGGAGATGCCTTCGCGGACGGCGCGCCCCAGCACCTCACGCAGGATCTCCGCCCGGAAGCATTGCGGTGTCTGCGCCGCCCCGAGCATCCCGCGATCCAGCGTCTCCGCGATCGTCGCATCCTCAGTCATCACATGGATCGTGTCCGTGACCGGGACCACCGGCAGCGCAGCTCCACCCTCCCGCGCGGCCGCGATCACGGAGTGAAACATGGCCGGGCTGAAGAGCGGCCGGACCGCGTCATGCACGGCGATGAGCTCCGCGTCACCGGCTTCCGCGAGAGCGTTGATCACCGACTGCTGACGCGTCTCGCCACCGGCGACGAACGTCACGCGCTCGCTGTTCTTCACCGTCGCGAGCAACAACTCAGCGACCGGAACGACGACGCGGATCACGTTCTCGTCGATGAGAAAGCGCTCGATCACATGCTGAAGGAGCGGCTTGCCCGCGAGCTGCTGGAACTGCTTGGGAATGCCGGATCCAAAGCGGGAGCCGGTGCCGGCGGCGGGGACGATCACCACTACGCTCGGTGCGCTCATCGCGCACCAAGCGGATTGAGGATTGAGGATTGAGGATTGAGGATTAGGGGAGCAGAGTCACGAAGCATTTGGGTCATACCAATCCTCAATCCTCAATCCTGAATCCTCAATCCGGTCTGACGACGAGCGCAGCGAGGCTCAGACCGCCATGATGTCCTGTTCTTTCTGCTTGAGCACGCTGGTCACTTCGTCGATGTGCTTGTCGGTCAGCTTCTGGATCTCGGCCTCGGCGCGCTTCTCTTCGTCCTCGGAGATGGTCTTGTCTTTGAGCAGTTTCTTGACCTTGTCGTTTCCGTCGCGCCGCACCTGGCGGATTGCCGTGCGCGACTCCTCGGCCATGACGTGCGCCTTCTTCGCGAGATCCTTGCGGCGGTCCTCGGTCAGCATCGGAATCGGGACGCGGATCACTTTGCCGTCCGACGCCGGATTGAAGCCCAGATCGGAGGTGCGGATGGCTTTCTCGATGGGGCCGACCATCTGCTTGTCCCAGGGCTCGACGATCAGCAGGGCCGGCTCCGGCACTTTGATGCTGGCAGCCTGCGCGATCGGCGTAGGCGTGCCGTAATAGTCGATCACGATCGTGTCGAGCATGGCCGCGTTCGCACGGCCGGTGCGCAGGGTCTTGAAGTGTCCGTGCAGCGCGTCGATCGCGCCATTCATGCGGTGTTGCACGTCTTTGATCACGTCATTGATGGCCATGTCTTTTGCTCCAGTGAAAAAGGATGAAGGAGGAGGGATGAAGGAGGAAGAGTGACGTCGCGGTCATCCTTCATCCTTCCGCTTTCATCCTTCTCGCGGAACGTCATCGGAGACGACCGAGCCCACGTCTTCGCCGAGAAGTGCCCGCTTGATATTGCCCTTCTCACGGAGAGAAAAAATGTAGATCGGGATGTTGCTGCCGCGCGCCAGGTCGATGGCTGCGGCGTCCATTACCTGGAGCCGCTCGGAGAGGACGCGTTGATACGTGACGTGCGGAAGACGGACGGCGTTCGGATCCTTCTCCGGGTCCGCGGTGTAGATGCCGTCGACCTTCGTCGCCTTGAAGATGATCTCGCACTTCAGCTCAGCCGCGCGCAGAGCGGCGGCGGAGTCGGTGGTGAAGAACGGGTTGCCCGTGCCGGCCGCGCAGATCACCACGTTGTTGTTCTCGAGGTGGCGGATGGCGCGGCGGCGGATGAACGGCTCCGCGACTTCGGCCATGGTGATGGCTGTGGTCACGCGGGTCTTGATGTCGCGTCGCTCGAGCGCGTCCTGCAGGGCGATGGCGTTGATCACGGTGGCCAGCATGCCCATGTGATCGCCGGCGACACGGTCGATGCCGTGCGTTGCGGCCGTGACGCCGCGAAAGATGTTTCCGCCC
>JANMSA010000724.1:0-1530 GCA_031388865.1 Acidobacteriota bacterium
CCACACTTCCCGTAGACCAGGACGTCCTCCAGAAAGCCTGGGGACCGCACCTCAAACACATGGAGGGTGCGCAGCTCGATACCGGCGCAGAGCCGGACCGGCTGGTGGCGACGCACAACATGATATTGCGGCACCATGGCGGGATCAAACGCAAAGAGAAAGACAAAGGGGTTATAGGCTACGCGCCGCGCTACGACTTCTCCTTAAACAAGGGCATGCTCTGCCCGAAGGGCGTGAAACGCTATCTTCAGGGCAACCACCCCGATCGCCTCGTCTCCGCGCTGCAACGCGACCCCGAAGCGGAATCAGGCTTCTCGGCGATGGCGTACGACCAGGCCATCGCACGGGTCGCATCGGAGATCGAACGCATCCAGTCGGCGTACGGCCCCAACGCGTTCGGTGTGCTGTCGGGTGCGAGCCTCACCACCGAGAAGTCGTATCTGATGGGCAAGTTCGCGCGGGTGTGCCTGAAGACGAAGTACATCGACTACAACGGGCGGCTGTGCATGGTCAGCGCCGCTGCGGCGAACAAGAAGGCCTTCGGCATCGACCGCTGTGCGAACCCGTGGGACGACATCCTGAAAGCCGAGGTCGTGCTGATCGCGGGCTCGAACACGGCCGAGTGTTCGCCGATCACGACGAACTACGTCTGGCAGGCGCGGGAGAACGGCGGGAAGCTGATCGTCATCGACCCACGCATCACGCCGATCGCACGCAACGCGGACCTCTTCCTGCCTGTGAAGCCTGGGCGTGACGCGGCCCTCTTCAACGGCATCCTGCAACTGATGATCGAGAATGACTGGCTCGATCACGACTTCATCGACAACCATACCGTCGGTTTCGAAGCCGTCGCGGAGCACGTGAGCCAGTGGACGCCGCGCCGCACCGCCGAGGTCACCGGGGTCGCGGAGAAGAGCATCCGCGCAGCAGCGGAACTGTGGGGCACGGCGAAAACGAGCTTCCTCATGCACGCGCGCGGCATCGAGCACCACTCGCACGGCGTGGAAAACTGCCTCTCGACGATCAACATCGTGCTGGCATCGGGCCGCATCGGAAGGCCCTACTGCGCCTACGGCACGGTCGTGGGGCAGGGGAACGGGCAGGGCGGCCGGGAGCACGGCCAGAAGTGCGACCAGCTCCCCGGCGCACGCGACATCTCCAACCCCGCGCACCGCGAGTACATCGCCGGCGTGTGGGGCGTCCAACCGGGAGAGCTCCCCGAGGGGGGCGTCGACTGCTACGAGATGATGCGCAAGATCGACGCGGGGGAGATCAAAGGCCTCCTCTTGATCTGCTTCAATCCGAAAGTCTCGCTCCCGGACAACGCCTTCGTCACGCGGGCGCTGGAGAAGCTCGAGTTTTTCACGGTGATCGACTTCTTCCTGAGCGAGACCGCACAACACGCGGACATCGTGCTCCCCGGTTCCCTCCACGAAGAGGATGAGGGCGTGGTCTGCCAGGTGGAAGGGCGTGTCATCAAGATCAACAAGGCTGTGGATCCTCCCGGCGATGCGAAGCAGGACTGGCGTG
>JANMSA010000788.1:0-1518 GCA_031388865.1 Acidobacteriota bacterium
ACATCATCTGGTCCATGCGCCGATTCCGCCGGAAATCGGGCGAGACGGTCGATCGACTGATCGAAACCGTTCGGGATCGTATCGAGGAGGACGGAATGTCGGCCGTGCTTCAGCAGGCGGCTCGAACCATTCCCGCGCGTCTGCGGCCATCTGCCTTCGCCGTCGCGGTGGACCTCATGTTGGCTGATACCAAGCTTGAGCGTGAAGAGCGGCAGTTCGTGACGCGTCTGGCCACTGACCTGAAGGTCCGCGCGGCATTGGCAGACGACATCCTGAGGGTGATGCTGATCAAGAACGGCGCCTGAGGCGCTCGATTCTGGAAGAGGCAACTTGATCTGGGAAGAGAAAGAGTCACTGTGCGAAGGACGAAGGCGGCAACAGGGTGTCATCGCGGCACGACGGTACCACTCCTCAGCAGCTGCGCCGCATGGTGGAGGTCTCCGACACGCCACTTCAAGGAGCTCCTATGAAGACTCTCTCCGGCACACGCATCGGCTCGGGCCAGCACGCCCCCGCCACTGCGGCTAACACCATGCACGCGCTCGTCCACCACGGCCCGGGGCCCAACGGCCTCGAGGTGGGTAAAGATCTCCGGGGTGGCGAAGCCGGCATCGAGTCGGACGCGGAGCCGGGCGCCGGGAAAGGCGCGCCAGAGTGTCGGCAGCAGCCGATGCAGCAAGCTCACCGCGCCTGCGGTCCCCGCCGCGTTGCCGGGCCGGAGGATCGCGGCGACGAGGTATTGTCGCGCCTCGTCGTCAAAGGTCAGCGTGCCCACCAGCGGCAGATAGCACCAGTGATCATAAAAGCCATTGAAGAAGGTGAGTTGCTGCGCGCCGTGGGTCTGGTCTTCCGTGCCATCGAGATCGATCGTAATCAGCCGGACGCCCCGTCGGCGTCGGCGATGCCGCGCAATCACCGTGTCGGCGAGCGCGTGGCTCATGGCGAGCAGCATCCGCGGGGCGGCGGCGTGCTCGAAACGCGAGATCGTCGGCTGCGAGGCCAAGCGACCGCCCTCGATCGGATCGCGCCCCAGCACAGTTTGTGGATCGGATCGTCGGCGTGCCGGTCCCCGTCATTGCCGTCAGGATGGCCACACGCGATCGCGAACACCCGCTGCGCGACCAGATCGCCGACGCTGTGCGTCACGCGCCGACGCGCGCGCATCGGGCACCGTCACCGCGAGGGCCGCCAGCAGCCCGAGGCGTCGATCGGCCGCTTTGAGCAGGATCGCGCCGCCGTCCGAACTCGCGTGGGGCTGATCAAAGGTCGCGATCAGGGGGCGATCGGTCAGGTCGGAAAACAGAACAGTCTGTGCTATCGTCGGCTCGTTCAACGCCATCGCCTCCGTGTGGGGACACGCCGTCTTGTCAACAGCGAATACCCACTCGGGGGCGTTTGTGTTTCAGTGAAACTCGCTCACTCGTGAATTATCCGGGTTAGTGGCCTCGCCCACCACCTGAATGAACGCGAGCCGCTTATTCGGGCGGAGCTGCTCGATTTCCCGAGCCTTTGCCCGAA
>JANMSA010000823.1:0-10277 GCA_031388865.1 Acidobacteriota bacterium
GCGTAAGGTCTGCCCTTCCAGCAGCTCCGTCACGTGATAGGCCGCACCTTCTTCTGAGCCGTAATCGTGGATGGCCAGAATGTTCGGATGCGTCAGCGCTGCGACCGCCTTCGCCTCCCGCTCGAACCGCATGCGCGCCTCGGCATCCCGCGCCACGCGCTCCGGCAGCACCTTCACGGCGACATCCCGGTCCAGCCGGGTGTCGCGCGCACGATAGACATCGCCCATCCCGCCGGAGCCGATGGCCTGGACGATCTCGTACGGACCAAGCCGTGTGCCGGAAGGGAGGGACATGCGCAACCGGGATGGTACCGCGCAGGAGGGCGGGCTCAGGGTCTGCTCGAAGGCGCCCCCGCAGCCGCCGTAGGCACCAAATCCCCCCTGCGCGGGGGAGAACGCGCTAGGGGGGGGGGGCTCGGGAAGAAACAAACATCGAGAGCCTTCTCCCCTCCGCAGAGGGGAGAAGGTGCCGAAGGCGGATGAGGGGTCCTCTCGTGGCTATCGCGAGGGGAAGTCGGCGCGACTCAGACGTTTTTCGCTCTCAGGAAAAACAACGTATCGAGAGCCTTCTCCTCTCCGCAGAGGGGAGAAGGTGCCGAAGGCGGATGAGGGGTCGCTCCCGCGCCATTCACGAGGCTCGTGCCGGCTGCGGACCGTGTGTCATCTCCACTTCAACGGCGCGTTACGCCGTTCCCTCGCTCGGAATGACAGCGCACCGCTCCACACGGACTGCGATATTCTCGCTTCCCTCATGAAGCCTGTCCTCCTGTCCCTCTCCCTCTCGGTGTTGCTCATCGCCTGCGGTAGCGAGAAGCCCGTCGCTGAAACCGCTGCGCAGCCAAAGCCCGACGCGGCAGCGGTTCAGCGCGATCCTCACTCCTACTCCCGTCCGGACGAGGTGCGCGTCGAGCACGTTGGACTCGATCTCGGCGTCGACTTCGTGAAGAAGCAGCTGGCCGGGACTGCCACTCTGCGTATCCGTAATGAGACGGGCTCGAAGACGCTGGTCCTCGATACGCACACGCTGCAGATCCATCGGGTGATGCTGCAGGGTGCCGCCGGCTCTCAGCCGGCTGCGGCCCAGTTCAAGCTCGGCGCGTCGGATCCGATCTTCGGCAGCGCGCTCGAGATCCCCATCAACGCGGATACGCAGTCGGTGGCGATCGAGTACGCGTCGAGCCCGAACGCGAAAGCGCCGCAGTGGCTCGAGCCCGCGATGACGGCGGGGAAGAAGCATCCATTCCTCCTGTCGCAGTCGCAGGCCGTCCTGGCGCGGACCTGGGTGCCGATTCAGGACACTCCGGGCGTCCGTTTCACGTACGACGCCACGGTGCGCGTGCCGAAGGAACTGCTCGCGGTGATGAGCGCGGAGAACCCGCAGGCTCGCAACGAGGAAGGCGTCTACCGCTTCCGCATGACCCATCCCATCCCGTCTTACCTGCTTGCGCTGGCAGTCGGTGAACTGGAGTTCCGGCCGTTCGACGCGCGCAGCGGCATCTACGCCGAGCCCGCGGTCATCGACGCAGCCGCGGACGAGTTCACCGACACGCCGGAGATGATCGCCGCGGCCGAGCAGCTGTACGGGCCGTACCGATGGGACCGGTACGATCTGCTGGTCCTGCCACCGAGTTTCCCCTACGGAGGGATGGAGAACCCGCGCCTGACGTTCCTCACGCCCACAGTCCTCGCGGGCGACCGGTCGCTGGTGGCGCTCATCGCGCACGAGCTCGCGCATTCATGGTCCGGCAACCTCGTGACCAACTCGACCTGGAACGACTTCTGGCTCAATGAAGGGTTCACGACGTATTTCGAGCATCGCATCAGCGAGAAGCTCTACGGGCGTGAGCACTCCGAAATGCTGTGGCTCCTCGGTGTCTCCGAAGTGAGAGAAGAGCTGAAGACGCTGCCGGAGGCGGATCAGCACCTCTACGTGAAGCTCGACGGGCGCGATCCCGACGAAGCGCCGACCCTCGTGTACGAGAAGGGCGCGCTTTTCCTGCGTCTCCTCGAGGAAACCGCCGGGCGCAATCGATGGGACCAGTTCCTGCGCGCCTACTTTGACAAGTTCGCGTTCAAGCCGATGACCACGGCGATCTTCATCGACCATCTCAAGAGCGCCCTTCCCGATGTCGTGCAGAAGGTGAACATCGATCAGTGGATTCATGGGCCGGGACTGCCGGAGAATGCGCCGAAGCCGCAGTCGGCGGCCTTCACGAAGGTGGAGCAGCAGGCGAAAGCCTTCTCAGAGGGGGGCGGCGCGGCTGCGGTCGACGATTCTGACTGGTCGTCCCATCAGCGCGTGCACTTCATCCAGTCGCTACCCAGTCTGACGCCGGAGCGGATGGCGGAGCTCGACGCACGCTTCCACTTCAGCGACAGCCGGAACAGCGAAGTCCTTTCCGTCTGGCTCGGGAAGGCGATCGACGCGCGGTACCAGGTTGCCTATCCGGCCATCGAGCGTTTCCTCACGGTGCAGGGGCGCCGCAAGTTCCTCAAGCCACTGTACGAAAAGCTCGTGAAGACGCCGGAGGATCGGGAGTTCGCGAAGCGGGTCTACGACAAGGCGCGCCCGACGTACCACCCCGTCTCCCGCGACACCATCGACGAGATCATGAGGGTCGGGAAGTCCCTCAAATAAAAGTGCGCCTGCAAAAACGGTATTCAAGATAAAATGCGCCCACTCCTCCAAACGGACGGATGCCGGAGACTATGACGGATCAGGACCAGGACGCTTTGCTGCACTGCGAAGCAGGCCTGCAGCACATGTGGAAGGGTGAGGTGGGTGCCGCGCTGGCAGAGTACGATCGCGCGGCAGTGCTGGCAGCTTCGGAAGAAATGCGTGAGCTGGCCACCATCCGTAAGGCGGAGGCGCTCGTCGCCGCGGATCGTGAAGGTCCCGAGGTCTCTGCTCTGGCGGGAATCGTGATGCGCCGGCGCTCGCACCGGCACGTGTACCTCGCGGCCGGCACACTCATGCGCCGCTATTGCGAGCTCGAAGACCGTCGTCGCGCCATCTCGTACGGCGAGATCGCCTGCAACGCGGCGGCGGAACTCAACGAGCCGTTCGTGCGCGCCTCCATCCTCAATCACTTCGGCATCACGCTCGTCGCGGATACGCAGTACGCCCGTGGTGTCGAAGCGTTCCAGACCGCGCTCTTCGAGACCGAGCACATTTCGGATGCTCCAGACTACGTTCGCTCGTTCATCGCGGGTGTCACCGCCAATCTCGGCGGCACGCAGATCCTCTGCGGCGACGTTGACGAAGGCATCCACACCATCGAGACCGTGATCGACGAACTGGACGACGCCACTGAGCGTGCCGAGGCGTGCATCGACCTCTGCATCGGGTACGTCCAGAACGAAGACTACGAGACCGCGGAAGACCTCGCGCGCGAAGGACTCTCGCTCGCCTCCACCCGTCGCCAGATTCGCAACGCAAACCATCTCCTCGGCGAGATCTGTCTCCGGACGGGCCGCGATGTGGAGTCCGACGTCTTCTTCGACATTGTGGCGGGGTTCTATCCCGGCTTCCACAACGTGAAACAACTTCTGACCGAAGTGAACCTCTGCTCGGTCGTCAACTGGAAAGCCTGATCATCATGAAGCTCTCACGATTCGTCACCGCACTCTCCATCGCCGCATTGTCCGCCGGAGCGATCCCGGCCTTCGGTTCGAGCTCGTTGCTCACTCCGGGGGGCGTCCGCTACGCGATCGTGACGGACTCTGACCGTCCCCAGGTGCAGATTGCACGCGCCGAGGGCGACTTGCGCGCAACGCTGGTCGCGCCGAGCACGCAGGACGCCGGCCAGGAATCGCAGGCGCAGCTCGCGTACGACACGGCGACGGGCATGCTCTACGTGGTCTGGGTGCGGGACAACGCTGGCAACGCGGAGATCCGTTTTGCGTCTGTGAACGTGGATGGAGAATGGTCCGCGCCGCGCATGGTGGCGGCCGGAAGCGGCGCCTATCGCAACCTGCAGTTCGTCCTTTCCCATGTTGAGGATGAAGGGCAGACCACCTCGCTCCTGCATCTCGCGTGGTGGAGTGTCAACGGCCGCCTGCGCGAGCCGGAGTACGCTCTGTTCGCATTTGAGAATGGAGCGGCTGTGTCCGCGGATGTCGCGAACCTCGATGAGCTGGCGAACTTGAGCGGCCGTGTGCAGACCAGCGCGCTCGAATACGAGCCCGACGCCGTTCATCCACCGCTGGCGATGGCGCGCAATGGCGAAGGCGTCGACGTGGCCTTTGGTGCTGTCGATTCGACCGTGCTCACGCGCCTCAATGTGACACCGCGCAAAGTCGGATCTGACGTTCGAATCTGGAAGCCTCTCGGCCGCGATCCTTCGCGCACTCCTCGCGCTGGGGTCATGCTTACCGCTGGAGACCCTGTGGACGGCGTGATCATCAACGGACGTCTCGCGCTGTACGCGGGGACCGATGTGTTTCGCTTCGTGCTGCTCCGCAGCGATGGCACGTGGTCTGACGCCCACCAGGTTCGCGTGGATGAGGGAAACACCGTCGAAGATCTCGTGCGCGACCTGAGGCATACCGTGCAGGAGCTTCTCGATTACGAGATGGCGGCCGGCGAGGTCACGGCGCCGCCAGGCGAGAGATAGCGGAGCGGCGATCCCTCCGGTCGAGCGTCCTGCCGGCGTAAAGTGGTACGGTAGCGCCAGATGCGAATCGTCTCGATGGGCCTGCTCTTTCTCGCCGCTGGCGCGTGCACGAACGCTCAGCACGATGCACCTCTGCGATCGGTCATCGCTTTTTCGAGCACGCGTGACAACCCGGATGGCGACCTGCTCGCCGCGACTGAGATCTACCTGATGCTTGCCGACGGAATGGAGCCGCGGCGTCTCACGAACAACGCCGACTGCGACGTCTTTCCGGCGCCCTCTCCGGATGGAGAGCGGATACTGTTCGATAGCAACCGGCTGCGAAAGGCCGGCGAATCGCGAAACGTGTCCGATCTCTTTCTCATGAACGTGGATGGCAGCGAACCGGTTCATCTGACGCGTGGTAGCTCCGCCACCTGGTCACCGGACGGCAGGAGCATCGCTTTCCATGCATCGGCATCTGGCGCAGGGGTTCCGGTCCTCCCGTTTCCAGGCGCGGCGACGACCGACAGCGACATCTTCGTCATGAATGTCGAGGCGGTCGGAAGCGGCGCGCAGCCGGCGGTCAACCTCACGCGGAACGCCGCAGCTGTCGACGACGATCCGGACTGGTCGCCCGACGGTCGCACGATCCTTTTTACAAGCCACGCAGTGACCGACAAACCGATGGATGCCACGACGGCCGAAATCTACGTGATGCCCGCGGATGGCTCGGGGCCACCGAACCGGTTGACGAACAATGGCGAGGAGGAGCGCGGTCCTGCCTGGTCGCCCGACGGGAAGCGGATTGTGTTCTGCTGCCGGCGAGGCGGCGTGGACTTCGAGATTTGCGTCATGAACGCGGATGGATCGGGTCAGCTGCAGTTGACGGACAACGCCGTGGCAGATCTCACCGCGACATGGTCTCCGGACGGGACGAAGATCGCGTTTCACCGAGCCGTTGCGGGTCGCGCCACGCTGGAGCTGTTCGTCGTCAATGCGGATGGGTCAGGACAGGCGCAGCTCACAGATACCCCTGGCCAGAACGCGTTTCCGACCTGGGTCGAGATGAGATGGCCTCACTGAACCATCTGTTCGAGAACAACCGTGCGTGGGCTGCCGAGATGACGCGGCAGGATGCGCAGTTCTTCGAGCGACTCTCTCATCAACAGGCGCCGCAGTACCTGTGGATCGGGTGCTCGGACAGCCGGGTTCCTGCGAACCAGATCGTGGGACTGCTGCCGGGAGAGATGTTCGTGCACCGCAACGTGGCGAACGTCGTCGTGCATACGGATCTGAACTGCCTGTCCGCGATCCAGTTTGCGGTGGACGTCTTGCGCGTGCGGCACATCATCGTCTGCGGTCATTACGGATGCGGCGGTGTTCTGGCCGTCCTGCGCGACGAAAAACTGGGACTGGTCGACAACTGGCTGCGCCATGTGCAGGACGTCCGTCGCAAGCACGACGCCGAGCTCTCCGCGCTCGTGACCGAGAGAGAGCGTCACCAGCGGCTCTGCGAGCTGAACGTCGTCGAGCAGGTGGGGAATGTGAGCCAGACCTCGGTCGTCCGCGACGCGTGGGCGAGAGGCCAGATGCTCACGGTACACGGCTGGGTCTACGATCTCCACGACGGCCTTCTGCGCGATCTGCTGACGACCGCCCAATCGTCGGATTGACGGTGCTGGTTGCCGATGCTGGTTGTCAGTTGTCGGTTGTCGGTTGTCCGCGCATTTGGTGCTTTCGGTCCAGTCCTCGAATCCGCTCTGACATCGTGGCGCTCACCAGATCGGTTTGCGAAGCTGCGCGATCACTCCGTCGTTCTGCTGAGCAACGTTGGCGAGCTCCGCTGCGAGCCGGCTCAGACCCGACTCGGGAAACCGTTCGCGGACGCGGGCCTGCAACTGGTCGATGGTCGCGCGGATCGGGGCGGGATCGAGCTTGCTGTAGCTCACGAGGACCGCAGGATGGTCTCTTCGCGGCGCGGTCCCGTGGAGATGATCGCCGCGCGCGTCTCCGTTTCGTCCTCGATGAACTTCACATAATCGCGTGCGGCCTCCGGGAGGTCGGCGAACGACGTGATTCCCACCGTGGGACTCTTCCAGCCTTTGAACGTTCGGTACTCGGGCTGATAGTCGTTGTGCGCGACGGCGAAGGCGGGGAAGGTGTTCCAGATTTCGCCCCGCACTTTGTACGACGTGCAGACCGGGATCTCGTCGAACTCGTCGAGGACGTCGAGCTTGGTCAGAGCGATCTCGTCCAGGCCGTTCAGAATGGCAGCGGTGCGCAACACGGGCAGGTCCAGCCAGCCGGTGCGTCGCGGCCGTCCGGTAACGGTGCCGAACTCGTTGCCACGGGCACGCAGATGCTCGCCATGCTCGTTGTCGAGCTCTGTCGGGAACGCGCCGCCACCCACGCGGGTCGTGTACGCCTTGCCGACACCGATCACTTTGTGGATGTGCTTCGGGGCCACGCCCAGTCCCGAGCAGATCCCGCCGACGATCGTGCTGGACGACGTGACGAACGGATACGTGCCGTGGTCGATGTCCAGCATCGTGCCCTGCGCACCTTCGAACATCACGCGCTGCTTCGCGCGAATCTTTTCGTTGATCCAGACGGTGCCATTCACGATGCGCGGAGCGAGGATCTCCCCGAAGCGGAGGTACTGCTCGTAAAGCTGCGCGGGATCGAAGGTGCTGGTGTGATACACGCCCGAGAGCACTGCGTTGCGCTCGGCGCATGTGAACTCGATCTTCTGTTTCAGCACGGCTGGGTCCAGGAGGTCGGCGATGCGGATCCCGTAACGGCCGGCCTTCGACTCGTACGCCGGGCCGATGCCGCGTCCCGTGGTGCCGATCTTCGCCACTCCCGCCGCTTCCTCGCGCGCGAGGTCCAGCGCCTTGTGATACGGCAGGATGCAGTGCGCGGTGTCGCTGATGACCAGGTTCTCCTCGATGCGGATGCCGCCGCCCCGCAGGTTCTCGATCTCGTCGAGCAGAGCCTGCGGGTCGATGACCATGCCGTTGCCGAGCAGGCAGAGCTTGTCCGGATGGATGATGCCGGAGGGCACCAGCCGCAGGGCGAAGTGCTTGTCTTCGAACTTGACGGTGTGGCCGGCGTTGTGGCCACCCTGGTACCGGGCCACCACATCGAAGTCCTCGCAGAGAAGATCGACGATCTTCCCTTTTCCCTCGTCTCCCCACTGCGCACCGATGACGGCAACGTTCTGATTCAGGTCTCTCATCGCGGAACCGGCGGAGACTAGCACAAACCGCCGGGCGCGCTTCAGCACGCGATTTGCTCTATATTTGACACTCTGGAGGTCTCCATGGACACGCAGAACCTCACCGCCGTTCCGCAGGCGATCTACGCGCCCGCCCCCGTGACTGCCGAACAGTTCGTGGACGGTGTGCGACGGCTGTCCGAGGGGCTGATCACC
This sequence comes from Acidobacteriota bacterium, assembly GCA_031388865.1. Classification (GTDB taxonomy): domain Bacteria; phylum Acidobacteriota; class Thermoanaerobaculia; order Gp7-AA8; family Gp7-AA8; genus QHVT01. The sequence goes on from JANMSA010000823.1 coordinate 8,032, forward strand.
AAGCAGCGCATTTACGACTACCTGGTCGCCTACGAGATCCGAGCTGACGACCTGGAGCGCTACAAGAGCTGGCAACCGGACCGGCACACACGCAACAAGATCTTCCGCAACGAGATGATCGAGGTGATGCTGATCTGCTGGCCCATCGGAGCCGTCACGCCGCTGCATACCCACAACGGACAGCTCGGCTGGATGACCATGATCGACGGCAAGCTGCTCGTGGAGAACTACCGCAAGCTGGACTGCAACCACCCGGAGAATCAGCAGGTCGTGGGCATGGACTGTCTGGCCGGCGCAACCAAAATCGACATGGAGCACATCGCCAACGAGCTGGCCATCCCGGGCGGCCCGCTGAATACGGTCGACAAGACCCAGACCATCCACCGCATCCGGAACCAGGCCGAGTGGAACGAGCGAGCAGTGAGCATGCACGTCTACTCCCGCCCCATCGATTCCTGCGTCGTGTTCGATATGGACGCGCAGCTCTGTTATCGACGTGAGCTGAAGTACGACAACGAGTAGGCGGTCTTCGAGTCTTCGAGCAGTCGAGTCTTCGAGTCAGATCGAAGGCAGTCTCATAGTCTCAGAGGCTCACGGGTCCTCCCTCTCGCGGTGCGATGAGCCCGTGAAACCTGTGAGCCAATGAAGCTCCTCTCGAAGACTTGAAGACTTGAAGACTCGAAGACTCGAAGACTCGTATCATCCCGCCCATGACCCTCCTCACCACCCTCTCCTCCGAACTGGATCAGATGACTTCCGCCGGGACGATGAAGCGCGAGCTTCATCTGAAAGGCGCGCAGGGCCCGGTGGTGGACGTCGAAGAGTTCGGCGAGGTGATCATGCTCACCTCCAACAACTACCTCGGACTCGCCAACCATCCGGCGATCGTTGAGGCGGCAGAGAAGGCGGAGCGCGACTACGGCTACGGCCTGGCCTCCGTGCGTTTCATCTGCGGGACGCAGACCATTCATCGCGACCTCGAGGCGCGCATTGCGCAGTTCTTCGGAACCGAGGACACGATCCTGTACGGGTCGTGCTGGAATGCGAACGAAGGGTTGTTCCAGACCGTCACCACGGAGGCCGACGCGATCATCTCCGACGAGTTGAATCACGCGTCGATCATCGACGGCGTCCGCCTGGCTAAAGCGCGCAAGGAGCGGTACCGGAACCGCGATCTGGTTGACCTTCGCCGCGCACTGGAGGCGACGAAGGATGCGCGCAACAAGCTGATCATGACGGACGGGGTGTTCTCGATGGAGGGCTCGGTTGCGCCGTTGCCGGAGATGGTCGAGCTGTCGCGCGAGTACGGTGCATTTCTCGTCGTGGATGAATCTCACGGCACGGGCGTCCTCGGCAAGACAGGCCGCGGGACCGCTGAGGAACTGGGCGTCTTCGGGAAGATTGACGCCTACACGTCCACTCTGGGAAAGGCGCTCGGGGGCTCCCATGGCGGCTTCACCACCGGCCCGCGGGTGCTCGTCGAGTACCTGCGCCAGAAATCGCGGCCCTACCTTTTCTCGAATACCCTGCCTCCGGCGGTGGTGATGGGCTCACTTGCTGCGCTGGACCTGGTGGAAAACGACTCGAGCTTCGTGGTGCGTCTGCACGAGAACACGCGCTACTTCCGCGAGCAGCTCACTGCGAAGGGGGTGACGGTGCGCGAGGGAATCACTCCGATCGTGCCCATCATCGTCGGTGATACGGCGCGGGCCATCGCCATGTCCCAGGAGCTTCTGCGCCGCGGGGTATACGTCTCCGGATTCGGCTTTCCGGTTGTGCCGCAGGGGCAGGCGCGCTTGCGCTGCCAGGTCAGCGCCGCACATACGCGCGAGCACCTCGACTTTGCGATCGCGGCGATCGTAGCGGTGACGCAGGGCTGAGCACGGCGAGGGCCCCCCTCATCCGCCCTTCGGTGTGCAACCTGAAACATCGACGTGCGCTTTCTCGAGAGTCCTTCTCCCCGCTGTTGGGAGAAGCGAATGAGGGGGGCGGTGCAGTCGCCAATTCATCCTCCGATGCGTCTGGATGGATCCTGTGCGGATGCCCGAACGCAGCCGCCGAGCGTGGACGCGGCGGCAACCCCAGCCCCCTCAGACCCTTGCGACGACCCCGGGCCATGGTGGCCGGAACGTTATCGGAGAGGGGTGGTGGTGATGACCATGAATGCTCTCCTTTCAGTGAGATCGAATCAGTGGATCACCCTGGCGACCGCCGGGACGGGTGGGCGAAAGCGACCCGGGCCTCGG
>JANMSA010000847.1:0-3006 GCA_031388865.1 Acidobacteriota bacterium
GTCTTCGTTCTTGATGAGCATGTCCGACTTGCAGACCGCCCACGCCTCATCGTTGTGATCCTGTCCGAACAGGTGCGGGTTGGCCTCGGAGTTCAACTGGCGGATGTACTCCTCGGCCACCGAGAGCATGCCGCCCGTGCCGCAGGCCGGGTCGTAGATCGTCTTGACCACATGGCTCTTGCGCAGGTCCTGCTCGGGCGAGAGCAGCAGGTTGACCATCAGCCGGATCACCTCGCGCGGCGTGAAGTGCTCCCCCGCCTCCTCGTTCGACTGCTCCGCGCCGATGCGGATGAGCTCTTCGAAGACGTAACCCATCTGCACGTTGTCCACTTTCTCGCGAGACAGATCGAGCGTCGAGAAGCGCTTGACGACCTCGAAAAGCAGGTTCTTCTCCGCCATGCGGGCGATCTGCTGATCGAAGGCGAAGCGGTCCATGATCTCGCGCACGTTCTTCGAGAAGCCGGTGATGTAGGAGTTCAGATTGAGCGCGAGCTGATTCGGATCGTTGAGCAGCTTCGGGAAGTCGAACGGCGAGAGGTTGAAGAACGGATACTCCGTCGTATTCTCCAGCAGTGTCCGGACGATGTTCTCGGGCTTGTCCTTGATCTTCGCGTGCGCGGCGAGCACCTTGGCTTTGGTCGGCGCGAGCAGGCAGTCGAACCGCCGCAGGACGGTCAGTGGAAGGATGACTTTGCGGTATTCGTTCCGCTTGTACGGTCCGCGCAGCAGGTTGCAGATACTCCAGATGAAGTTCGCGAGCTCGCGGTGGGTTCCGGCCGTCATTTAGAGGATCTCCGGGATACGGGTCAATCGGATGCTGGGTTCAGTACTTCCAGGCCGCTGTACCGGCGGAAGTCGTTGTCCGTCGAGACCAGCGTCCAGCCACCCTCCAGTGCCTGAGCCGCGAGATGAGCATCGGAGGTGAGATTGCCGGCTGTTCCCGTCGCCATCATCAGCGTCCGCAGAATGGCCCAATGATTCGGCCCGGGCACGACCAGTTCAACCTGCGGTTGTCCTAGCCAGCCGTCGACATAGGCTACAGCCTGCTCGGCCTTGAGAGGGCGCTCCAGAATCCCGCGCCGCGTGGTCACCCGGAGGAAGGCGAGCAGGACGCCCCAGGTCAGGCCGAGCGGCTCCGTTCCGGAGAGCGCTGCCTCGAGCCAGCGCCTGGATCGATCATGGTGGGGAGCGTCCGAATTGACCGCGTAGATCAGCACGTTCGCATCGACAAGCTTCACTTCCGCAGCTCCATCTTGTTCAGCAACTCTTCATCTTCCAGAGTGCCGGCCAGGGCAAGAGCCTTGTCGAGATCGACTCCCTGGCGGACACCGCCGAGGGACACCGCGCGAATCCGGTACCGCTTCGGTTTTGGACGTTCCCTGGCAACCGCCAGCCCGGCCTGCAGGATCTCGTTGACGACGACCTTGAACGGTTTTCCCGAGCGATGCGCAATCTGTTTCAGATCGCTGGCGATGCGGTCTTCAATGGTCAGGGTGGTGCGCATGCCGGCATCATAGCATCAGCGACCAAGGCATCGAAGCATCACCCGTCCCTTCACGATGCAAGCCGGCATGCCCGGGCTCGCGCTTCGGGCTTCCGGCACGAACGAGGTTATCGAGGCTGGCCGTCATCATCCACGCTTCCGATGAGGATCAGGTGCTTTCCGGCGAGCACCTTCTTCAAAAATGGATTCCCGCTTTGCCGGCGCCGTTCGAAATCGGCGCGTGTGTACATAATGGGATTGATCTTTCGCCCAAGCTTCTTTTCGACCCGACTCAGTTGGGCAAACAGCTTCTCCAGTGGCAAGTCTTCGGCCACCACGAGCAGGTCGATGTCGCTAGGCGCGCGGTCCTCGCCTCGTGCGACGGAGCCGTACACCAGTGCGAGGTCGATCCTCTTCAGCAGCGGACGCAGCGCGGCACGAAGAGGGTCCGTCAAGGCAACCGTTTTGAGGACGATTCCACGAAGCTCACTGAAGATCGGTGCCGCACGGTTCGCCTGAAAGAGCTTTTGCCTTCCGACGACGCGCGTCGTCACCAACCCACTTTCGACGAGGCGAGCCAGTTCACGCCGCACGCCTCCGGACCCCACGCCAGCTCGCTCGATCAGATCCTGCTGGATGAATGACTGGTCCGCCTGACCGAAGAGAAGCGACAATACGCGCTGCTGCGTCGCGGTGAAGAGGGCATCCGCCAACCCCGTCGTCCTCCCTCCTTCCGTTGTGCCCATATTGGGCATCTTACCGCCTGATTTGGGCATTGCGCAACACTGAGCCCGTCGCTGAGATCGGGGATCGCGACGGTGATCCCCTGAATGCCATTCCGCCCCCTCCCCCACCGCGCGTAGATTCTTTGCAACCTCGCGGAACCGTGCGGACAATGGTTGTCCCTTGGCTGGCGGACGCAAACCCACGCGCGATCTCGACGCGCTCTCCATCACGCACCACCCTCCCGGCGCGCAGAAGGAGAAGATCAAGGAGCGCGCGGGCGGCGTGCCGCTGTCGGGGGAGCATGATCACATCGCCTACGTTCATGAGCAGTGGGGCGGGACGTACAAAGGCGAGGAACCGGAAGCGGCTCCGCGCCGTCCACGACCGCGCAGAGGGCGCCCTTACGCGGAGCTGCGCGCCTCCTCCGCTTTCTCTTTTCTCGACGGCGCCTCGTTGCCGGAAGACCTGATCCATCACGCGGCAGAGAAAGACCTGCCGGTCATGGCCCTCATCGACACGAACGGGGTCTACGGAGCGCCGCGCTTCTTCTCCGCTGCAAAGAAAGCCGGGGTCCGCGCGGTGATGGGGGCGGATGTGGTTTTGACGTTGGAGGGCCGAGGGACTAGGGACGAGGGACGAGGGAAGGAGCTGGCTCCGGAGGGCCGAGGGCCGAGGGCTGAGGGCCGAGGGAGAGAGCTCCTTCCCTCGGCCCTCGTCCCTCGACCCTTGGCCCTGACTCAAAACCACATCCGCGCCCATCACTGCCCTCACGCCGGCCTTCTTCGCAGCGGAGAAGA
>JANMSA010000853.1:0-3079 GCA_031388865.1 Acidobacteriota bacterium
CCTCGAGCGAGCCGGCCACGAATGCCAGGCGCTCCTCCATCGGCTCGCGGCCGACCTGGAGCGTGTAGGCGATGGAGGCCAGGTCGATCGGGCTCTGGCGCCGGCCCACAAAGTCCAGCAGCTCGCTCGCCTTCTGCTGCAGTTGCGTCGCAGTTCGGGCGGAGAGCACGATCAGCACCGGCGCCGTGGCAACCGGCTCTGCTACCGGCTCTGCGACCGGCCGCTGATACTCTTCGACGATCATGTGCGCGTTCGACCCGCCCGCGCCGAAAGAGGAGACTCCCGCAATGCGCGGCAGCGTGCGGCCGTCGAGCACCGGCGGATCCCACGCCTGCAATGTCTGGTTGACGACGAACGGGCTCTTCCCGAAATCGATGTGCGGGTTGAGCTGCGCCGAATGCAGCGACGGTACGATCTGCCGATGCTGCATCTGCAGCAGGACCTTTGTCAGTCCGGCGATGCCCGCCGCCGACTCACAATGACCGACGTTCGATTTGGCGGACCCGATCAGGCAGTATTCCGTGTCGGGCGTGTCCTTGCCGAAGGCCTTGCTCAGCGCGGCGATCTCGATCGGATCGCCGAGCTTCGTGCCGGTACCGTGCGCTTCGAGGTAGCTGATGTGGCGCGCATCGGTCCGCGCCTCCGCCAGTGCGCGGCGGATGGCGCTGCCCTGCGCCTGAGGATTCGGCACCGAGTAGCCGTTGGTCTTGCCACCATGCGTGAGCGCGCTGCCGCGAATGACGCCGTAAATATGGTCTCCATCGCGCTCGGCATCCGACAGTCGCTTGAGGATGACCACGCCTACGCCTTCCCCGGGGATGTAACCGTCGCCGCCCTCGCCGAAGCTCTGACAGTGGCCGTCGCTGGAAATGAACTGACCTTCGCTGAGGATCAAATATTTGTTGGGATGGATGGTGACATTGACGCCGCCCGCGATGGCCAGGCCGGTCCGCTTCTGCTTCAAGTCCTGGCAGGCGATGTGAATCGCCGTCAGTGAAGAGGAGCACATCGTATCGAGGGTCATGCTCGGACCATGGAGATTGAGCGCGTACGACACCCGATTGGCGACGCTGGCCGCGCTCCCGGGAATCCCCACCCGCCGTCCGCTGGCCGCCGCTTCCGCACCGAACAGCTGATATTCGGTGTACATCACCCCAACATAGACGCCCACCTGCCCGGGTAGGTCATCCTCCGATGGTAGTTGCAGGCTGGCGCGCGAATATCCTGCATCTTCAACCGCCATCCACGCGTGCTGCAGAAACAGTCGCTCCTGCGGATCGATCGTCTCCGCTTCCACCGGCGGGATATTGAAGAACAACGGATCGAACTCATCGACGCCGCTGATGAAACCGCCCCACTTGCTGTAATGATGGCCGCTCTTCGTCCGGTCTTCGCTGAAGTACTCCTGCCAGTTCCAGCGGTCATCCGGGACCTCGGTGATGCAATCCTTTCCCTGCTGCAGGTTCGTCCAGTACGCCTCGAGGTCGACCGCCTCCGGATAGCGGCCGCTCAATCCGATGATGGCGATCAGCTCGTCATCCTGCGTCGAGGGCGGCGCCGCACTCCGCCGGCGGCTCGCACGCCGCGTCGAGGCGGCGCCCGAAGGTACTCCCGGAACGACGGCCTCCAAGACCGGCGCCGCATCGACCATGCGCGCCGCGGCCGGCGCGAACAGCGCGGTGAGTTGCACTGCATGCTGCGCCACAAAGTATTCGGCCAGATCGCGAATGGTCTGGTACTCGAAGAAGAGGGTCTTCGGCAGCGATCCGAACGTCGTCTCCAACTGGTTCGTCAGCTGCATCGCCAGAATGGAGTCGATGCCGTAGTTCTCCAGTGCGGCGCGGACATCGATCTTCTGGGCCGGCACCTTCAGGATCCCGGAGAACTGCCGCCGCAAATACTGCTGCGTTTTCTCGGCGAGGGTGCCGGCGTCGGACTCCGCCGTGATGGGCGCTGGCTCCGGTTCGGCCTGGATCACCGGCGCCGACAGCAGCGTGCGCCGGATTCGGGCGAGGTCGCCCTCGACGACGAGCAGCTGGTCGTGCGCCATGGCCACAATGCGATGGAAGGCGTCGATGCCGGTTGCCGTCTGCATCGGATGCATGCCCGTGGTCTGCTGCAATCGCTGGCGGCTGGCCCGATCGACGGTCATCCCGCCGGCGTTCCACAAGGGCCAGTCGATCGCCCGTGTGCGGCCGTGTCGCTGTTGTGCGGCCACCTGCCGATTGCGATGCGCCGCGAATTGATCCATAAAGGCATTCGCCGTCGCGTAATCGGCCTGTCCGGCGTTGCCCATGGTGCCGGCGATGGCGGAGAAGAGGACGAAGAAATCGAGCGGTACTTCGCGGGTGGCCTCGTCGAGATGGAACGTGCCGGCCACCTTCGGCGTCAGGACGGCGCTGAATTCCGCCGCGCTCTTCTGCAGGATGAAGCGGTCCGCAATCATGCCGGCGCAGTGCAGGATGCCGTCGAGCCGTTCATGTTCCTCGCGGATGGAGTCGACCAATCGCTGGACGTCATCGCCATCGCCGAGATCCACCTGGCGATAACTGGCCCGCCCCTGCGCGGACAGTCCGCCCATGATCGCCTCTGTTTCCGCGTTCCCCGGCGAGCGACCGGTTAGGACCACGCGGGCCTCGCTCGCCTGCGCGAGGATCTCCCTGGCGAACAGGAGACCGAGTCCGCCAAGGGCGCCGGTGATGAGATACACGCCCCGCTCAACGAACGCGATTGGCGGCGCATGACGATCGACCGGCACCTCCTGCCAGCGCAGCACGGTCCGCCTGCCCCGCTCATACCGAACGACTGCGTCGAGGCCGCGCCGCCTCTCATCCTCCAGCCGCCGCCCCAGTTCCTCGGCGGTGACGCGGCCGCTCACGACAATGAGCTGCCCAATGAACTGCGGGTTCTCCAGTGCTGCGGTTTTCAACAATCCAGACAGCCCCGCCAGCAACTAGTAGGCTACCACGATATGCAGCAGCACCTTCCCCGGCCGCCGGCTCTGGAGAATCGCCTGGACGCGCTCGTCCCATCGTGCGTTCGGACATCCACTTGCCGTCGATGCCCGCGGCAAACGCGA
>JANMSA010000877.1:0-3355 GCA_031388865.1 Acidobacteriota bacterium
CGCTCGGTTCGGTACTGCACCATAGACTTCCACCAGACACCCCCTCGCGGGGCTTCCACTCTTGTCCCCGTCCATGCCCTTGTCTCGTCGGTGGGGGGTTCCCTCCGTCAGGGTCCCCGAAGGACTTGCCTCATTCGAGGCTTCACCTCCTTGTTCTGCGCCCATGCCGGGCGCACGTGGTCGCTCGCTTTGCTCACACCACCGGCTACCCTACGCGCCGCCTCCAGCGGCAAAAGCAGGCACCAACGCCGGCCGCTGCCAGGCCTGCCGGCGCGGTGGCGTTCACGCTCGCGCAAGCGGGAACCGCACTTCGAATCGCGCCCCCCTTGGCGTGAGGTTTGTCGCGGCGATGCTGCCGCCATAGCCGTCCACGATTGCACGGGCGATCGCGAGGCCGAGGCCGTCGTGGTCACGTCGTTGCCCCTCACCCAGCGGCCGGAACGTGAAGAAGCGGTCGAAGACGCGTTCGAGGTGCTCGGGCGGAAGGCCGGGACCTTCGTCGTCGATGCGGATCACGGCGTGGTCCGCCACTTCCATTGCGACAATCGTGACCCGCCCTCCATCCGTCGTGAAGCTGATTGCGTTGTCGACGATCTTGCGGAAGGCCTGCGACAGGCGATCAGCCGAAGCCGCGACCACGACCGGGTGGGAGGGCAAAGACGTTTCGATTGCTACGCGTTGCGGCGCACGCAGCCGCACTTCCTCGCGCCCGAAGACATCCTCTGGGACGAGGCCATCGTCACGATCGGCGTTTCCGACCTGCGGGGCATCCACGGCAATCCCATGATGAAGTGGAATGATCGTGCGCTTCGCTGAGCGTACGCAGCCCGTGCCGATTGCAGGAGTGGACACAGCGCGAGAAACCGTCGCGCGCGGCATGACAGCAGGAACCTCGCGCTCCCTCGAGGTCAGACCACGAACTGTGTTGAACGTCACAGCGGCTGCGTCGCATTGGTCACAGCGCTGAGCGCATCGCTGCGGGCATCCTTCAGGGACCATGATCCGACTCCGCTTCGTTGCACTCACCGCCATTCTTCTGATCGGCTCCTGGGCCTCGGCCTCGGAAATGCCGCGCCAGGTGTGGGTGAAGGCAAAGTGCGCGCTCTGTCACGGGATCGACGGCAGTGGGCAGACGGACAGGGGCAGGAAGCTCAGCACCCCGGACCTGCGCGCTCCCAGAACGCAGAATCACAGCGACGAGGAGCTCGCCAGAATGATTGCCTCTGGCCACCGAAAGATGCCCTCCTTCCTCGCGATGACCCCCAAGGGAGTGCATCTCCTCGTCTCGTACATCCGCGGTTCGGTCAAGCCTCCACCGCGACCAGAGTCGTGATCTGTAGCGCCAGGCATCCAGCGACCATCGCCTTCTCAAAAGCCATCATGCCTGCGCGCATCCGCGACTCGAGACGGCGGAAGCGCGCGTCATCGCGCAGGGAGCTCGAGGCGTCGTCAGCAGGATCGAAGCGAACGCCGAAGTCGGCAGCGACGCCCAGTTGTTCGAGCGCCTGCGAGTTTTCACCCGATCGCGCGAGAGCTCTCGCCGCGTTCACGCGCGCCCTTGCTGACCGGTGCAACCGTGAGACACTCTCCGTATCAACCCTCTACCGTTGCCGAACCTCACCACCACAGGCATCGACCCCGGCCAGCGAGCCAACAGGAGATTGTGATGATCCGGCGCCTTTCCATCCTGGGATTCATTCTGCTTCTCTCTTCCCCCGTCGTTGTTGCGCAGACCGTCCGGTCCGCCGCGGGGGCGGCGCCCGCTGACATCGTCGCCGCGCGGGACCTCTTCCGGCTCGACATCGGCGGCGGCACGACCGCCGGTGCGAACGGATCGTTCGGCGGCCTTCGCCGGGAGATCAACTGGGACGGCGTTCCGGACGCCTCATCCGCGCCGAACAACCTCCCCGCCGACTTCTTCAATACCACTTCCCCGCGCGGCGTCGTGTTCTCCACGCCTGGCACCGGGTTCCAGGTCAGCTCCGACGACGCACAGGCCGAGTTCGGCAACATCAATCCATCGTATCCAGCACAGTTCCAGACGTTCTCGCCGCTGAGGCTCTTCACGGCTCTGGGTTCGAACATCACCGATGTCACGTTCTTCGTGCCCGGCTCGACGACCCCGGCAGCCGTCGGCGCATTCGGCGCGGTCTTCACCGATGTAGACACCTCCGCCTCCATCCAGTTTTTCAATCTCGCCTCGGTGTCCCTCGGCGTCTTCCAGGTCCCGGTCTCCCCTTCCGGCGGCCTCTCGTTTCTCGGAGTGTCGAACTTTCCGGGCGGCGCACTGATCTCGCGTGTGCGCATCGTCGCGGGGACGGCCGCCCTCAGCGCACTCACGAACGACGGAACGGGGGTCGACCTGGTGGTCATGGACGACTTCATCTACGGCGAACCGATTGCCGACGGCATCCTGATCGAGCCCACAGATGTTTCGATCGACAAGTCGGGTCCCGCCAACGTGCTCGGCGGAGCAGCCTTCAGCTACACGCTGCTGGTCACTAACAACGGCCCCGGCGTCGCCACGAACGTCGTCGTCAACGACACTCTCCCCTTAGGATTGTCCGCCACGAGCGTGAACACGACGCAGGGCTCGTGCTCCGGCACGACCGCCATCGCCTGCACGATTGGTACGATGAACAACGGCGGCACCGCAACCATCACGATCAACGTGACGGCACCCGCATCTGGTGTTCTCTCGAATACGGCCACCGTCGCGGGTACACCACCTGATCCGACCCCCACGAACAATGCGGACACGGTCCAGACGATCGCAACACCGGCGCAGGCTGCTCCGGCGATTCCGACCGCTGGGACATGGGCGCTGTTGCTGATGGCTTGCGCACTGCTCACGGGCGCTGTGCTGCGACTGCGATAAGAGCCGCCACAGAAAAGAGCCTCGGCCATCCGGCCGAGGCTCCGTGCGTGAACTAGAGCGCAGGCCGACGGACAGGCGATACGTCCGCTACGGAACGGTCAACGCGAGCCGCTCCGCGATGGTCATCACCTCCCCTGCTATGATCGTTCGATGCGCCGGGAGGATCTGATCGCTTTCGTGAGTCGTGACTGGCGGCGCATCGCCAGAATGAAAGAAGGCAACCGCGGATTGCGGCCGTTGGAGGCGCTCCAGCTCGGTGACGCTCTGCGCCGGGACGTGGCCCGGCGCCGTCCCGACTGGCCCTCGCAGAGCGAGCGTGACGAAGACCTGGCCACCCATCAACGAGTGTCGGAAGCTCTGCACCGTGTCGCTTCCTGGAAACGTCACTGAACTGCTGACCGCGTTGTCCGCGGTCATGTCGGCAACGAAGGTACGCTGGTACGCAACGACGGGCCCTCATCGTCACCACGCGCACCG
>JANMSA010000910.1:0-1521 GCA_031388865.1 Acidobacteriota bacterium
CAGGCCTAACGCCTCGGCTTCGCTTTCGGCCATACAAACGAAGCCTGTGAATCCAGTGTCGACGATGGCTTCCACCTGGAGGGTTGAGTCGATACCACCGATGGTCACTCGCAAAACTGGAGAGCCATTTTCGTGATAGCGGCCTGACCAGGGATAAAGGTTAGCCACGCGCGTTGGCCAAGGAGTACGCTGCCTTCGCCCCGATCAACATCAGGTAGAGCGATTCGGCGCGGCGGCCCTGCACTCGATCCATGGCTTCGATCGGAGTCTCACCGAGAAATCCTTCTTCGGTATCAACGTCGATCATGACGAACTGGCCTTTGTGGTCGCGTTCGAGGGCGGCCTTGAACTTGCGAGCGTAGATTTCCTCAGCGCGTTCGGCCAGGGCGTCGATCTGCTGATGCGTAATCATCGGTGCCTTCCTCTTTGATGGTAGCGCTAGAGAGGAGGCTGCGGATCCTGGCGAGGACGGCGCGTGGGCTTGGCGATCGTGCGTTTGCGCGGTCGGAGCCATAGAGAACGGCGCGACTGCCTTCGGTGTGGAAACGGTAGCCGGACTCCGCCAGGGCGGCAAGAGCCTCCCATGTGCGCCGTGCCGACATTCGCGGCGGCTCGAAGTACTTGCCCATGTCAAGCATCCCTTGACGGCACTGAGGACACGTGAGGGGCGGTCCGGGATTCCCCCGAAACATCTTGCGGCATGAAAAGCAGGTCCAATGCACTGAAGGCTGGCGCGCAGAAGGCCAAGCCGGGATGCGATTTGGATCACGCGTTCGTTCCCGTAGTGTGACAAAGATTGCGGACCCCGGTCGAACAAGAAAACATAAAGAAGTGGTAATGTTTTGGACACCCTATGTTAGGTTGGTAACTGAAACGATGCCTTTCGCCCTCCTCGAGCTGAATCTGCCCGACATACTAAAGAGTTCGACGCCGCTGAGTCTGTCGGTGTTGGTGCTGCTGGTGGTGGTGTCCGTGCTGTCGTGGACGATTATTTTTTCGAAGTTCAAGCTGCTCAAGCAGGCGCAGGACGTGAATACGAAGTTCCTGCGGGCGTTTCGCAAGGCCAATGCGTTCGATGGGGCGATGGCGGCGAGCGAGCAGTTCCGGCCGTCTCCGCTGGTGAGCGTGTTCGATTTCGGGTACGAGGAAGTCCACCGGCAGGTCAAGGCCCGGGGGACACTGCGGAATCCGCTGGCGCTTGAGAGGTCGCTGCAGTTGGGGATCAGCGAGGAGTTGGCGCGGCTCGAACGCAACCTGAATTGGCTCGCGACCACCGCGACGGTCGCGCCGTTCGTGGGGCTGTTCGGCACTGTGGTCGGGATTATTCGCGCGTTCAACGAACTGGGGCAGGCCGGGGCGGTGAGTTTGCGGGCGGTGGGTCCGGGAATCTCCGAGGCGCTGATCGCGACGGCGCTGGGGCTGTTCGCGGCGATCCCGGCGGCGGTCGCCTACAATCACTTCGGGCACGTGATCAAGGAGATCGGCGCGCGGATGGACGACTTTTCGCTGGAGTTCATGAAC
>JANMSA010000939.1:0-1530 GCA_031388865.1 Acidobacteriota bacterium
CGCTCGTATGCATAGACCGCGGTGTTGCGCGACACCTCCAGTTCGGCGGCCAGATCGCGCGAAGAGGGGAGCGGGTCGCCGGGAGAAAGGTCGCCGCTCCGGATCCGCTCGCGGATCTGCCGCGCCAGCTGATCCTGCAGCGTCGGACGCGCGGAGCGGTCAATCGAGAGATCGGAGAGGTTGCGCATGTGCGTGATTCTAGGTTCGTTCAGGCATGGGAGCGTTTCGGTGGAGGACAGGCAATCCTGCCTGTCCGGTTTTGTTCTGGGCGACGACAGGACAGGCTGAAGCCTGTCCTCCACGAAAGCGGCTCACGATTCCACCGGGCGATTTTCGTTCTCCCGCAGCACGGCCTCACCGAGCGTCCGGTGCCACTGCTCCGAGGAGGCCGTCAATCGATTGGCTACGGCCATGGCGTCCTTGCGAGGCTCATCCTGTCCCAGCTTGAACTTCGCCTCGAGGCGGTCGATCTCCAGTTCGAAACCGACGATGTGCGGGATGCGGCGCGTGATCTCCGAATGCGGGACTTCGTCCATCTTCCAGCCGCCGAGGATCGGCCGTTCCATCCGGTCGTTGAGAATCTCCAGCGTGGCCTCGAGTTCATAGTTGCTCTGTTTTCGGACTCGGCCGTAACAGTGCACGGCTGTGTAGTAGTAGGTGCCGGGCATGTCGCGATTCGGGTACCAGGAGGGAGTGACATAGGAGTAAGGACCGTGAAAGACCGCCAGGGAGGGGGCCGTCGTGTCGAAGAGCACACCGGCGTGCTCGTTCGCACGCGCGAGGTGGCCGAGGAGAGTGCCCAGCGTCCCTTTGCTCCTATCGAGCAGCAGCGGCAGGTTCGTGACCAGCGGCCCATCGTGACCGTTGTTGACGAGCAGCGCCCACGAGTAGTCATCGATGAGCCGGTACGCCTCTTCAGGTGACTGGGGGCGCCAGGCGGGACGCACGAACATGGCCTTATTGTGGGAGTGCGCGCTGGTCGCCGTAAAGGCCCAGAAACGGAGCGATCCATGGATCCAGAGCTGGCACCATGGATCGCTCGACTTCTGGCTCTTGTGGGATACCAACCGGAGTGGGATATTGCTTCAGCGTACGAAGGAGCTGAGCATGCGATTCTCCGTCATTCTCATCCTGTTGGTTGTTCTTCCGGCGATGGCCGTGGCGCAGGAGCCCGCCGGAGCGGGGCCGTGCCGTCCCGACCTTGCCGCACCGCGGGTCATTCTCTCAGGAAATGTGGCCGACTCCACCGGCGCGCCGATTGCGCGGGCTGGACTCACATTGCGCTGCGGAACCTTCCGGCTGAGCGGTCGCACCAGCGGCGACGGCGCGTATCGCCTCTCGGCGCCAGCCGGCGCCTACGTGATCGAGGTCAACGCGCCGGGCTTCGAGCCCACGGCCGAAACCGTGCAGCTGATGCAGCCGGTGCAGCGCGACTTCACGCTGGGGGCGGGAAGCTTCAGCAGCATCATCACCGTAGAGGAGACGGGCGGATTCTCCGCCGCCTCGTCGACGTCGGCGACGAAGATGAAC
>JANMSA010000941.1:0-9360 GCA_031388865.1 Acidobacteriota bacterium
AGCCGCCTCCAGCGGCTACGAGCAATCACGAGTTGCGCGTCGGTGAGCTCGCGCTCTTGCGAAAATTTTCATCGACAACCGACAACTGACAACTGACAACTGACAACCGACAACCGACAACCGACAACCGACAACCGACAACCGACAACCAGCAACCAACCAGCAACCGACAACCAGCTAATCAGCAAGCGACCACGTTCAGCGCACCGTTCTCACCGCGAATCGGAACCCACGTCCCTTGTCGATTTCGTCCGGCCGGACGATGGGATGCGCGTACAGGATGCTCAGGTAGATGTCCCAGTCCTGAAAGCGGATCGCGGACTCGGTGCCGATGCCGGCGTCGACGACCAGGCGGTTCGAGTCGACGATCTGATCACTGAGGAAGCCGACCGTTCCCGCGCCGAGGTAGCCAACCCCGTAGAGAGTGTTCCAGTGAAGGGCTCCCACGCGGTAGTCGCGGTTGCGGAAAATGGGCACGAAATACTCGTTGGTGAGATGCACTTCGTTCGTGCCGACCGCGCTGTCATTCCCTGAGATCGACTTGAGCGCTTCGCGTCCGCCGAGACGGAACAGCTCGTATTGGGGGACGGCATAGCACTCCCAGGCTGCGAATCGCTCCGCCCCTTTGATCTCCCCGTCGCCGTCGAGGTCCGTGTCGACGACGGGTTGTCCTTCTTCAAACTCGTTGCAGCGGGTGTCTCGACCTTCGAGCTCCTGACGTCCGAGGAACGTGCCCATATGGAGGCGCGAGAAGATGAACGAGGTGGACGTGAGATCGAAGCGGCGCAGCGTTTCGATCTCCAGTTTTGTGTATGAGTAGTCGCCGGTCGCCACCTGGCTGGACTGAGTGATGGCGGCAGCGAGGCCGGTGCGCTGCGGTCCGATGTCTCGGAACGCGGTCAGTACCGGGGTAACCCGTCCGCGTTGTTCCCCGACGATGGCATTCATGCGCTCGTCGAACTGCGTCCCGTACTGGTACCCCAGCTTGAAGTAGATGTTGTTCTTCTTGTCGTCGGGCCGATTGACATCGCCGAAGGTGAGCCGGTCGTTCTGCAGAAGCCCGAAATACCGGTTGTAGTAGTTCCGGGGAACGCCGATCAGAAGCAGGCCGCCGCGGACGCGTTCGAACTCCTGGTCGTCGTCGGAGGTGAGGTCGGGGAACTCGATCGAGTCGAAAACCGCGATGCGGTACGTGTAGTTGCGCGCGTAGTATTTGTAGCGAAGAAACGTGGAGATGTCGCCGTTGACGAACTCATAGTCGATCTGCGACTCGAACAGGACGTTACGGATCAACTTCCGGAGGCGAATGCTGGCCTGCCCCTCCGGGAGGTAGATGTTGACGCTGGGCAACGCCTCCCGGCGCTCGTAGGAGCTGCTCGCGGCGTCGGAGAGAACTCCCGGCACGCCGGAAGGCGGGGGGGGCTTCGTCGCGGGCTGCGCGGGCGTCGTCTGCGCGAAAACGAGAGGGGCGGACGCAAGAATTACCGCAAGCGCGGCGGTGACGACGGTTCTGACCATGGAAAAGTTCGTCCTTTTCGGGCACCGAGGGTACTACCGCCCGTTGCAACCTATGGTAAAGTCAAGCACTTGAAGTATTCATGGAAATGACTACTGTTCTCTATGGCACACGTTTTGTAGCGGCGCGTGCATTGTAATCGCGGGGTAGTACCGACCGTGAGAGTAGCTTTCAGGAGGTGTGACTTGTTGCGTTGCAGGCATCGGCTTGTATTTCTGCTTTGTTTGATGATTGGCTCGACGGCAGTGTTCGCTCAGGATGCGACCGTTGAAATCACCCGGGACGACCAGCTTCGGTTCTTCGCTCCGACCCATTCGGGGCAGACCGGTCTCTTCGAGACCGTCACGGCGGATACGCTCCGCCAGGGAACGTGGTCTTTCGGCGTGTACTTCAACGACTGGGATCTGACTGCGGGAGAGGCTCGTGCCTTTGCGCGTCCCTCGGCGCGTGAGTACCAGGACATGAGCTACGATCTGTACCGGCTGAGCGCCTCGGTCGGCGTCGGTCTGACCGACCGCTGGGAAGTGAGCGCGATGTTGCCGTACGACCGGATCGTCAGCAATGGCGGCGATCGGGCCGGCTTCATCAACGGCTTTCTCCACCGCGGAGAATTCACCGAGAGTGGACTGGGTGCCGTACGCCTGGCCACCAAATTCGGCCTGACTCCCACCGATGCGCCCACTCGTTTCGCCCTCTCGGGGTTCATTGATCTCCCGACCGGCGATGACGACACGGGCATCGCCACAGGCGGTACCGATTTCGGTTTCGGTGGCCACCTGACCGGCGGAATCGGTTCGCTGTCGGCAAAGTACATCATGCGCGGCGACCGGGAGAACGACAACGTTTTCACCGGCACGAGCGACGTCTCCATCCCGAACGAGTTCCGATTGGACGCCGGGCTGAACATCCCACTGCGGATGTTCGGGACGACGAACTGGGTGAACGAGATCAATTCGGTCTGGTACACGGGGGGCGACAATGCTCCTGACAACCCGGTCTTCCTCGTCACCGGTTTCCGCCACTGGTTCGGGATGAGCGGCTGGGCGCTGAGCGCCGGCGCCCGCTGGAACGTCGCCAAATTCGCGGATAACAACGATGAGTGCCGCTTCACGGAGCTGGACGACTGCGGCCTGTCCGGCCTGGTCGGTCTGACCTTCGCGCCGCTGGCGTTCGCCGCCGTCGTTCCGCCCCCCGCACCGCCGCCGCCTGTCCTGCCGCCTCCGGTGGTCGAGCAGGCTCCGGTACCGCCGCCCCCGCCGCCGATCGTCGAGGCGCGCACTCCGACGGACATCCGCACCGACGAGATTCACTTCGAGGCGGGATCGGCTCGCCTGACGAACATCGCCAAAGCCATCCTGGACGAGGTTGCCCTGCGCATGAAGCAGGAGCCTTCAGCGTCCGCCGTCGTCATCGGCTACACGGATGACCGCGAGAATACCGGCGCCAACCGCGATCTCGACCGCCGTCGTGCCGAGGCCGTCCGTGATTACCTGGTGACCCGCCACGGAATCGATCCGTCGCGCATCACCGTGGAAGGCCGCGGCACCTCCGATCCGATCGGCGACAACACGACCTCCGAGGGCCGCCTTCGCAATCGGCGTGTGGTGATCCGCCTGATCCTCCCCTGATTTTCGATTCGGTAGCATCCGGAAAGCCCCCGCGAAGTTCGCGGGGGCTTTCTTGTTTGTTGCTGGTGTCGTCTTGCTGATTCCGTTTTGCTGGTTGCTAGGCCTGAGGAGGTCCCATGAACCGTTTCGCCTCCACACTTTTTCTCCTCGCTCTCGCCGCATGTACCGCGACCAGCCCGCCCCCTGCGCCGTCGCCGGCCCCGTCGTCAGCATCGGCGCCGGCGAATCTGGCGCCTCAGTCGCCTCAGCGTTCGGCATACGCGCTGACGCCGGTGGCATCGATGCCCGCAAAAATAGTCGAGCCGAAAATGCGGGTGGGGTTGCTCATCGATCAGGCGAAGGTGATGTTTCCCCGTACGGCTGATGGTTACTACCTCCTCACGGATAAGGGCCCCTCGACTCTGCGCCGCGGCTTCACGGTTGCGGCGCCGCTTGCTGACGCCACGGTTCGCTATGCGGTACAGATGGCGGCGATCTCCGACGAGGCCAGCGCGCAGGCTCTGGTCGAGAAGGTACGCGCGGATACGGGCCTGCGCGTCGACATGACTTTCGATCCCGCGGCGGGCATGTACAAGATTCTCGCTGGTGATTTTGCGACGGCCGATGCGGCCACACCCACCCGGACCCAACTGACCGGTGGCGGATACGGAAAGGATCTCCTGGCGGTGCGGCGTCCGTCCGACCAGCCCTTCGAGCGCCGCTTCGCCATCGAAGACGACGAGGGCGATCGAGCGGTCATCGACGCGACGTCGCTGTCGGTGTTTCCGATGAAGGGCGAGACCGTCGCCATCGGCAAACAGCCCTACCGCACGTCTGCCCGCCTGTTCATCAATGCGCGTGGCCTGCTGAACGTGATCAATGACCTGCATCTGGAGGACTACCTCCTGGGCGTCGTCCCCGCGGAGATGGGCCCGTCGATCTACGACGAAGTGGAGGCGCTCAAAGCGCAGGCGGTGGCGGCGCGCACGTATGCGATCCGCAACCTGCGCCAGTTCGAGAATGAAGGCTATGACATCTGTCCCGGCCCGGCCTGTCAGGCCTACAAAGGGTTTGGAGGAGAGCACGAGCTCTCCACGCGCGCCGTCCGCGAGACCGCCGGGCTCGTGCTCACGTATCAGGGAGAGCTCATCGACTCTCTGTACAGCGCGACGTGTGGTGGCGCGACCAGCGACGTGAATACGATGTTCCCGGGCCGTAAAGAGCCCTATCTCAGGGCGGCCAGTTGCGTGGAACTGGAGATGCTCACGCTCGAGGGTCGTGCAGATAGCGGGCTGCTCAGCGAGACGCAGATCAACGCGCGCCTGTTCACCGCGCTTGTGCACCTGCCGGAAACCGGCAGCTGGGCGGCGCGCGACGTAGCTCGCTCCGTCGTCGCGGCGATGACTGCCGCGGGATTCAGGGAGCTTCCACAGCCGTTGCCCGCGTCGTCCCGCCGCCGCGACGTGCTGGAGTATCTCGCCGTCATGATGGGCCTCGACCGCAAGGCCCGGGTGGTGACTCTTCCGGAGGACCGGAAGTACTTCTTCCCTCAGAGTGGCAACTCCGGAGGCACGCCCTATCTGGCGGCGGCGTTTCTCGTGAAGTATGGTATCTGGCCAGCGCAGTTCATCGACCGCATCCGGCTCGACGAAGCGATGCCCCGCGAAGAGCTTCATGCCTTCCTCGGTTCCTGGCTGCGCGAGCAGACGTTCATCCGAGACACCGAGGGGAAGATTCTCTCGTTGAGCGGCCGGAACCTGACGCTCAAACAGAAAGGCGAGACGACCTCCCACGCCCTACCTGCAAACATCCCGGTGTTCCGCAAGCTCGGGGACCGGTATCAGGAGTATCGGAGCGCGCCCGTTCTGATCGGAGATCGCGCGACCGTGGTCAGCGGCTCGGACAAGCGCGCGGTCGCTGTCGTGGTCCATGCGAACTACGACGGGGCCGCGTTCGACCGCACCTCGAGCTACTCGAACTGGACGCGCAGCTATCGCGCGGAAGAGCTGGTCGCGGCGATCAATCGGCGCAATCCCATCAAGCAGCTCGTCGACATCAAGCCCCTGGTCATCGACGCCTCGCACAGGGTGGCCGAACTCGAGGTGACCGCGGAGGGGGGGCGGAAGTTCGTGCTGCGCGGCCTGCCGGTGCGCTGGTCGCTGAATGTTCCCGACAACCTCTTCGTCTACGACAAGACTCGCGACGCGGACGGCGTCGATCGCTACACCTTCTACGGGAAAGGGTGGGGACACGGGACAGGGATGTGCCAGGTGGGCGCGTACGGCATGGCCTTCCGCGGATGGACCTTCGACCGCATCCTGAAGAACTACTACTCCGGCGTCGAGGTGGTGAGGCGGTAGTTTTTCTGTCCTCTGGCTTCTCAGTCGAGCCTACGAGCCTACGAGCCTACGAGTCTTCGAGCCTACGAGTCTTCGAGTCGTCGAGGGGAGTCCCAACAGTCCAGAGTCTCAGAAGGCATGAATACCAAAATCGTTGCGACTTTGTGAGACTTCGCGATTTAAAACTCTTCGAAGACTCGAAGACTCGAAGACTCGAAGACTCGAAGACTCGAAGACTCGAAGACTCGAAGACTCGAAGACTCGAAGACTCGAAGACTCGAAGACTCGAAGACTCGAAGACTCGAAGACTACGGCTCACCACCGAGGATCAACGTGGCCACGCCGACCAGCACCCGACGGTCCAGCGCGTCACTGACCACCTCGAGCACATCGACGCGTCCGGCTGGATCAGGCCGACGAAGGATGCGTCCTGCTTCGATGCCGCCGTGGGTGATGACCACATTGGTCTCGAAGCGCCTGCTGAACTTCCCATAGACCTTGCGGATGAGAGCTCCCGCGAACGATCGCTCCGCTGCCTCGCCGAGGTAGCGGCCGTTGTACAGGATCTTCCAGCGATTTCGCGCCATTCTCGAGAAAGGGGACTTGCGTACGTCAGCCAGCTGCGCGCCGTTCGGCGTCGAGAGCGCGTACGTGGTGGTGGGGAACATGGATCGTTGAGTGATGATCAACGCGGGTTGCCCGTTGTCGTAGAGGGTCACGTTCGTGCGCGGCGCGAGCAGCGTGATGAATGCGGTGAAGACGAGCGTGAGCACCAGGACCGAGGCGGCGCGCAGCGGAGCTGCTTCAGCAAGTAGAAAGAGGACCGACGCGATTCCGGCGACGGCGACGATGCCTGAGAGCAGCGCTGCAACGACGCCGACGACGCCAGCGAAGCTGCGATAGGTGAGGAGCACCTCTCCAGTTCCACTTCGAACCGAGGCGACCTCCCCTGCGCGGAGGCCGGTCGTGAAGAAATATTCGGTGTGGGCAAACGGGCCGAGGGGAGGCTGCGTGGGCGGATCCTGCACGTCGATTACTTTTTTTTTAGCTCGGACGGATCGAGCTTGTCGTGAGGGAGGGTCTTCAGGTTGGGGCGCTCGATGGTGGAGGTCGGCATCATCTCCAGAGCCCCGAGATCCTCGGTCAGCGGTACAGGCTGATCGTAAGGCTCGGACCGCGCACCCGCGAGCGGCGCGGCATCGGCCTCGGTCGGCAGTTCTTCGGAAAACCGTCCATAGGTGTTTCCCATGCGCAGCCGCGCGCCGTGGGTGAGCGGCGCGACGCGGACGCGCTTTCCGTTGACGTACGCGCCGTTCGCGCTGGCCAGATCGTGGAGGACGAAGAAACCCCGTTCGAAGACGATCTCGGCATGGTGCCGCGATACCTTCGGGTCGCGAAGGATGATGTCATTCCCCGGATCTCGCCCAAGGGTGAATGGGCGATGCGTCTGGAGCCTGAAGCTTTTCTCCGCGCCGTCGAGGCCGACGAAGAAGATCTTGGCCATGCTTAACGCGGATTGTAAGCTCGATCGAGGGCCTTTTGCCATGGCGATGACGGGGTCCCTCTCGCCACAGGGGTGGCAACGGCGCAAGCGCTCGCTGGCGCGAACGGTCCGAGGATCGAGCGAAGGTCTTTGATCGCGAGTCCAGCGCGGCCGGGATCTCCTCTCTCGCGTTCTGGCCCTCGTGGCGTGCGAGGTCTACTGGCCGGAGGCGATGGGCTGTGCGTGCGTGCGCGCCAACTCCGAAACGAGTTCCTCGACGGTGAGGGGCTTGGTCAGCCAGGAGCGTATCCGTTGCGGCAGCAAAGCCGGGGCAGGCTGGCCACTGATCACGATGATCTCGATGGATGAACTTCCATCCTGGCCGGCGATGCGCTCGACGACTTCACGTCCATCCATCAGCGGCATCAACCAATCCAGCAAGATATAGTCGGGTCGTTCCGTGGCGACCCGGTCCACGGCCTCGGCTCCGTTGGCGGCGAGCTTGACCTCGAAACCCCGCTGGTTGAGCCCGATCGCGTACAGCCTCCGGACATCGGCGTTGTCCTCGACGAGGAGTACTTTCGGCTTGCCGCCCATGTGGAGGCCAAGCTGCAGTTTTCCTACCAAGCCGGTTGCGGAAAACCAGACTGAGCGGCGTCCTCCCTCCAATGGCCAACCCGTGTGTTATTCTCCCGCGCGCCTCACCAGGGGCACTCTCCTATGAACGTCAAAAAGCGATTGTTGGACGGCGCACGGATGAATCGCGCCATTCGCCGCATGGCCATCGAGACCGTGGAGAAGAACCGTGGTCTGGACGACCTGATGATCGTCGGGATCCGCAGCCGCGGCGTTCCGATCGGAGAGCGGATGGTCCGTGAGATCGAGCAGATGGAGGGGCACACCGTTCCCTTCGGCATTCTCGACATCACGCTCTATCGGGACGATCTCACCACCATCGCCCCGAATCCGGTAGTCAAACCAACGAAGTTCCCCGAGCCGATCAACGGCAAGGTGATCGTTCTCGTCGACGACGTGCTCTACACCGGTCGTACGGTGCGCGCCGCGCTCGACGCGTTGATCGACTTCGGACGCCCCAGGCGGGTCATGCTGGCTGTCCTCGTCGACCGGGGCCATCGTGAGCTTCCCATCCATGCCGACGTCATCGGCAAGACCGTCCCCACCGACGCCGAGGAAGTAATCAAGGTGAAGCTGGCGGAGACGGATGGCGAGGATGAAGTGCTGATCATGGAGAGATGAAGTTGTTGTCGGTTCTCAGTTGTCGGTTGTCTGAGCGGCATCGCCCGGGTGACAGGCTCACAGACCACTGACAACGGACCACTGACAACCGATGCGCACTGCAAGCTCCGCCCTCCGCTCGAAAGACCTTCTGGGAATCGAGCCCCTCACTCCGGAAGAGATCACGCTGATCCTGGATACGGCCGAGGGCTTCAAGGAAGTGAGCGAGCGGCCCGTGAAGAAAGTTCCGGCGCTGCGCGGACAGCTCGTCATCAACCTGTTCATGGAGGCGTCCACACGCACCCGGGTCTCCTTTGAGATCGCGGAGAAGCGTCTCTCGGCCGACACGCTGAACTTCTCTGCCTCCGGTTCGGCCGTCGAGAAGGGCGAGACGCTCATCGACACAGCGGACAACCTGGTGGCGATGCATCCCAACATGATCGTCATCCGCCACAAGCATCCCGGGTCCCCGCGCATGCTGGCCGAGCGCTACCCGAACATCGCGGTCATCAACGCCGGCGACGGCGCTCACGAACATCCCACTCAGGCTCTTCTCGACGCCTTCACCATCCGGGAGCGGCTGGGCCGCCTGCAGGGCGTGAACGTGACCATCGTCGGCGACATCAAGTACTCACGCGTGGTCCGCTCGAATATCCATCTCCTGACCAAGATGAAGGCGAACGTGACGCTGGCGGGGCCGCCGCCGCTCATCCCGCCGGAGATCGAGAGGCTCGGCGTGCGGGTGGTGCACTCGCTCGACGAGGGCATTCGAGGCGCTGATGTCGTGATGATGCTGCGCATCCAGCTCGAGAGGCAGGGGAAGCTCAGCTTTCCGTCTCTCCGGGAGTACTACAACACCTTCGGTCTGACCCGGGAACGCCTCCGCCGCGCAGAAAAGGGCGTACTGGTCATGCACCCGGGACCGATCAACCGCGGGGTGGAGATCGCGTCCGACGTGGCCGACGATCCAAAGTATTCGGTGATTCTCGATCAGGTGACCAACGGCGTCGCCGTACGCATGGCTGTGCTGTATCTGTTGGGCGGAGGGCACTCCGAATGAGACAGGGCCGAGGGGTGAGGGCCGAGGGCCGAGGGGAGAAGCTGAAACAGGGCCGGGGGCTGAGGGCCGAGGGCCGAGGGGAGGAGCGTGCTGCGCACGATGTTGCTTCGATCGGTCGG
>JANMSA010000947.1:0-6313 GCA_031388865.1 Acidobacteriota bacterium
CCCGCATGCACGGTGGTGTGGGAGGGGGAGGGCCGTGAGGCTCCCCCCTATCCCGATCCGAAGGCGGATGAGGGGTCGCTCCCGTGCCATTCACCAGGCCCGTGCCGGCTTGCGACCGGTGTCATCACCACTTCCACGGCAGTCCCTGCCGTTGCACCGCTCGGAATGACACTTTTCAACTCGCGCGTCTCGGGTGCGCGCACCCGTGTCATGAGAAGTCACCGGGCGGGCCGCCGGTCGACCGGCCAGCCAGCGGGCGGCGCTCCGACGAGCGAACGACAACGCCGCGCGCGAACCGGAGCGGCTTGCTATGATCCCCTCTCAGCAAAGAGGGGGAGCCATGCAGGAACCTAGAACGCTCAACGACATCTACAAGGTCACAGCGGCGATCGAGCGCTCCGCGATCATGAAGTTCAAGCGTGGTGACCAGTGGATCGACGTCACCCTTCCCCAGTTTCGTGAAGCTGTCCGCGGTTTCGCCTGCGCTTTGTACGAGATGGGCGTGAAGGCCGGCGACCGCGTGGCCATCCTTTCCGAGAACCGGCCCGAATGGGCCACCAGCGATTTCGCCATCCTCGCCGCGTCCGCGGTGAGCGTCCCCGTCTATCCGACGCTGCTCGGGTGGCAGATCGAGTACATCCTCAATGACGCTGGCGCTGTCGTAGTCGTGTGCTCGAACCAGGAGCAGCTGGACAAGATCCTCAACATCCGCTCGCACGTCCCGACACTGCGCGCGGTTGTCGTCTGCGATGCGATCAAGGCACCGCTGCCGGAAGGGGTGCGCACCTTCGACGACGCGGTGGCCGAGGGGAAGGCGTGGGAGCTGAAGAACGGGCCGAACTGGTTCAACCAGTCCCTCGACTCCCGCACGCCCGACGACCTGGCCACGCTCGTGTACACCTCCGGCACCACAGGCAATCCGAAGGGCGCAATGCTGACGCACGGCAACATCACCAGCAACGTGGCCACCGTGCGCGACGTCGTGCCGTTCAAGGCCGGGGACATCGCCCTGTCGATCCTGCCGCTCTCGCACATCCTGGAGCGAATGCTCGACTACCTCTACTTCTACAGGGGCGTCACCATCGCCTACGCTGAAAACGTCAACAAGGTCGCCGACAATCTGGGCGAAGTGCAGCCTCACTACTTCGCCGCGGTGCCGCGTCTCTTCGAGAAGATGCGCGCGCGCATCATGGACAACGTTGCCACGGCGCCGCCCGCGCGCCAGAAGATCTTCCACTGGGCGCTGAAAGTCGCCGAGCAGCGCCTGCCGTTCGTCATCGACGTGAAGCCGCTGCCGCTGGGCCTCAAGATCAAGTCCGCCATCGCGGACAAGCTGGTGTTCAGCAAGATCATCGCGCGCCTGGGGGGGCGGGTGAAGTTCGTCGTGTCCGGTGGAGCGCCCCTCTCTGCCGAACTGGCCGCATTCTTCATCGGCGCCGGGGTGGAGATCCTGGAAGGGTACGGGCTCACGGAGACATCGCCCGTCATTTCCGTCAACCAGCCGACGAAGCGCCGGCTGGGCTCCGTCGGTCCGGTCATCGACGGCGTGAAGGTGCAGATCGCGCCCGACGGGGAGATTCTCGCGCGCGGACCGAACATCATGAAGGGCTATTGGAACAATCCCGAATCGACCGCCGCAGCGATCGACGAGCAAGGCTGGTTTCACACAGGGGACATCGGTGAGATCGACAAGGACGGCTTCCTCAAGATCACCGATCGCAAGAAGGACATCCTCATCAACGCCTACGGCAAGAACATCGCGCCGCAGCCGATCGAGGCGCTGCTGAAAAGTTCTCCGTACATCGGAACACCAGTCTTGATCGGCGACCGGCGCAAGTACCTGATCGCGCTGATCGTCCCCAACTTCGAGAAGCTCGAGCGCGAGGCCAAGAGCCTCGGGGTCGACTACAAGAACTACGATGACCTCGTCGCCAATGACAAGGTCAAGGGGCTCATCCAGGCCGAACTGGATCGCTTCAATCAGAACCTGGACCGGCAGGAGAAGATCCGCCGCTTTGCGCTCCTGCCGCGCGACTTCACCATCGACGAGGATGAGATCACTCCTTCGCTGAAGGTGAAGCGCAAGAACATCGACAAGAAGTACAAACACATCATCGACAAACTGTACGAAGACGAGAACTCGGTTGAAGGGACTGCATGAGCTCAGCCATTCAGGCATCCCGCGGAGTTGCAAAGGCGTTCACGGTCGAGCGCGACCGCGAGCTGTCCATCCTCTGGTTCGACCTTCCCGGCGAGAAGGACAACAAGTTCTCTTCCGCCGTGCTGCACGAACTGTCCGAAGTCCTGGATCAGATCGCCGCCAGCGACGCGACGAAGGTCATCATCGCGTCGCGCAAGAAGGGCATGTTCATCGCCGGCGCGGATGTCATGGAGTTCACGACGGTCACCACCGCTGACGAAGCGAAGGCGTACATCCGCCTGGGGCAGCAGGTGTTCACCAAGCTGGCGAAGCTGAAGCAGACCACCGTCGCAGCGATCGACGGAGCGTGTCTGGGTGGCGGCTGCGAGCTCGCCATCAGCTGCGACTGGCGGGTCATGTCCGATTCGCCGAAAGCGACGATCGGTCTGCCGGAAGTGAAGCTGGGGATTTTTCCCGCCTGGGGCGGAACGAGCAAGATGCCGCGCCTCATCGGACTCCCCGCTGCGCTGGACATCATCCTGAACGGGAAGAGCCTCGACGGAAAGCGAGCAAAGAAAGCGGGCCTGGTCGACGAGGTGGTGGAGTCCGGGATTCTCATGCAGGTGGCGAAAAAGTTCGCTGACAAGGGGAAGCGCAAGCTCAAGGGCCGCACAAAGTTCTACATCGAAGGAAATCCACTGGCCCGCAACCTGATCTTCGGCAAGGCCCGCAAGGCCGTGCTCGCGCAGTCGAAAGGCCACTATCCCGCGCCGCTGAAAGCCATCGATGTGATGGAGTACGCGATGTCCGCGGGCGTCGAGCGCGGCATGGAGAGGGAAGTCGAGGAAGCGGCGAACCTCGTGAATAACGAAGTTGCAAAAAACCTGGTGCAGCTCTTCTTTCTGATGGAAGAGTCGAAGAAGGATCCCTTCGCGGTGAAGCCCCGCAGCATCTCCTACGTTGGCGTGCTCGGCGCCGGCGTGATGGGTGGCGGAATCGCGCAGATCGTGACGGACAAGACCGATGCGGAAGTGCGCATGCGCGACATCCACTGGAACGCCATCGGCGGTGGCCTCAAGGCCGCGTCGAGGGTGTGGCGCAGGCAGTTCGAACGTCGCCGCCTGTCGCGCTCGGAGATGCTGCGAAAACTGGCGCGCATCAGTGGCACCACGGACTGGAGCGGGTTCTCTCGCGCCGACGCGGTCATCGAGGCGGTCGTCGAGAACCTGCAAGTCAAGCGGCAGGTGCTCGCCGATTTCGAAGCCATCTCCAGGCCCGACGCGATCTTCGCGACGAACACCTCCACCATTCCCATCACGCAGATTGCCGCCCAGGCGAAGCGTCCCGAGAACGTCGTGGGGATGCACTTCTTCAATCCCGTGGACCGGATGCCGCTGGTCGAGATCATCCGCGGGGAGAAATCCTCCGAGATGGCGCTGGTGACCACCGCAGCGCTCGCGCGCAGGCTGGGGAAGACGGTGGTCTATTGCAATGACGGCCCCGGCTTCGTCGTCAACCGCATCCTTGGGCCGTACATGAACGAATCCGGCTTCCTGCTCGAAGAGGGCAACACCATCGAGTCGCTGGACAAGGCAATGGTCGACTTCGGCATGCCGATGGGGCCGATGGCGCTCCTGGACGAGGTGGGCATCGACGTCGCCGCGAAGGTTGCCGGAATCCTGACCGAGGCGTTCGGTGCGCGCATGGAGAAGTCGACGGTCGTGGAGAAGCTTTATGCCGACGGGCGTCATGGAAAGAAGAACGGAAAGGGGCTCTATCGCTACGCAGATGGGAAACGCCTCGGTCCCGACCCTGCGGTCTACAAGGTCCTCGGCATCCGCGCGCCGCATGCCGCCGATCCGAAGATCGTCGTGGAGCGCATGGTGATGGCCATGATCAACGAGGCGTCGCTCATTCTCGACGAGAAGATCGTCGCCTCCGCCGGTGAGCTCGATCTGGCCATGATCATGGGCACAGGGTTTCCTCCTTTCCGGGGCGGGCTGCTGCGCTACGCTGACGCGCTGGGGACTCCGTACATCGCGTCGAGGCTGGATGAACTTTCGTCGAACGTGGGTCCGCGCTACCGGCCGAACGAGCCGCTCAAGCGGCTGGCCGCCCGGGATGGGAAGTTCTATCTGACGTACGCACGTTCGTAGCGGCGTTGAATCCCGCCCTCCCACCAGAGCTGCTGACCTCCCGACAGCGCACCATCGTCGTCGCGGTCGCGGTCGTGTGCGCAGCGTCGCGGCTGCTGGCGCTGGCGCGGTCCCTATGGGACTGGGACGAGGCCCTGTTCACGATGGCCATGCGCGACTACGACGTCACGCTGCACCATCCGCATCCTCCCGGCTTCCCCGTATACATCGCCATGGCCCGGGTGGCGCGGTTGATCATCAGTGACGATTTCCGCGCGCTGCAGTCGGTGAATCTCGTCGCGGCGATGCTCGTGTTCCCGGCGATGTACCTGTTTGCCCGCGAGCTCCGCGTCCCGTTCCATACAGCGGTTGCGGCGGGCGCTCTCTTCGCCTTCTTCCCGAACGTCTGGTTCTTCGGCGGAGGAGCGTTCAGCGACATTCCTTCGATCGTGCTGGTGCTGTTTGCGGTGACCTTCCTGTTGCGCGGCAGGAGCAGCCGCACCTCGTATTGGATCGGGACTCTACTGCTGGCACTGGCCATCGGCATCCGGCCGCAGAACCTGCTCATTGGGCTGTTTCCGGGCTTTCTCGCAACGCGAAGAAGGCGGTGGTGGGAAGTGCTCGCGGCTCTGCTGATCGGCGTGATCGTAGTGGGAGTCGCATTCGGTGCGGCGGTGCACGCGACCGGATCGCCGGGCGAGTACATGCGTATGGTGCGCGAGCACGGAGACTACATTGCGCGCGTGGATTCATTCCGCAGCGAAGGGCGCCCTCCGCTCTGGCGGATCTTCGACCGCTTCTTCATCAAGCAGTATCAGGCGGGCGCGCTGAGCATCATCGCGTCGCTGTTCGTGATCCTCTCGATTGCGGGATCGATCCGCGACCGAAACCGCTCGATGTTCTGGAACGCGCTGACCTTCGGCCTGTTCGCGATCTTTGCCTGGCTCATGCTCGACCGCTTCAGCATCAGCCGATTCTCCATCGGCTACCAGCCGATGTTCGCCTTGTTCGCGGCGGACGGTATCCGCCGCGCTGCGAAAAAGCATGAATGGATCGTGGGCAGCGTGCTCGTGCTGGCGTTCTTCCTCTACACAGCACCGGCCCTGGAGCCGATTCGTCACGAAGTCTCGCCCCCGATCGTCGCGGCGCAGACCGCCGCACAGGTCGTCGACACCAGGAACGAGCAGCTTTTCGTGGGCTACAGCATGATGGTTTTTATGGATCTGGTGGCGCCTGATGTGCCCTATTCGCGAGTGGTGGACGACCGGGCCATGCCCGTCGCCGCGCGCGAACGATCGTGGATTCTGGCCGAGGTCACCACCACCAGGGCAGAGGGGTTCTCGTTCAAGCGCGAGCGGGGCAGTCTCTGGAACATCGCCCGGCGGCACTACTTCGACATCAAGCTTGCGCCGCTGGACCGTCGCGCGCAGTTCCTCTCCGGCTGGCATCCGCCAGAATCGTCGGAGAGCGATGAGTGGCGCTGGATGGCCGCCCGTTCCACGACCGTCCTCCCGCCGGCCGAAGGGGAGACGCTGCTGCGCCTCCACGTTGGGGTTCCCGAAGAGCTGATCCCCCTGAAGCCGAGGATCGAGGTCAAACTGAACGGGAGCGTGGTCGGCGAGCTTGCCGGAACCGGCGACTCCGTCGACCGCGATTTCCGCGTGACGCCCGCGGCGAGCGGCCAGCCGAATACGCTGGAGCTCTCGATCGACCGGACCGTGCCCGCGAGCGACGGGGAACCGGAGCGAGGTCTGCGGCTGCGCTATCTCGCCTGGGGACCGTCATGACGGGTCCGGCCTCGCCGTCATGGTTGGGCTTTGAGGGCTTGGGGTGCTTCGGGCTTTGAAGAAGTTTCACAGTCGCACAGTCGCACAGAGGCTCGTGGCACCCACCCTGTGAGACTGTGACCCTGTGAGACTCGCCGCTGAGACCGGCCCTGGTGCGCTGAGAGCCCACCGCTCCTCACTTGTGAACCTGACCGCGCCGCCCCACCTCTGTGGTGAGTCCCCCAAGACACCGAATATGATACTCAGCGCGC
>JANMSA010000958.1:0-4575 GCA_031388865.1 Acidobacteriota bacterium
GTTTTCGCCACTTCGAATGCAGACATCCACGCAGAGCAGCGATCGCATCATTCAGGGGATGGCCGTCGACGGCCACTTCCGCGTCATCGCGGCGCAGACGACCACAGCCGTGGACACCGCGCGCGAGATCCTCGACCTCGCCCCGGTAGCCGCCGACGCCCTCGGGCGTGTCATGACCGGCTCACTCCTCCTGGCTCGTCTCCTCGACAAAGACATGCGCAACCAGCACGTCACCCTCCGCTTCGAGGGGGACGGTCCGCTCGGCACCATCATCGCCGACGGAACCATCGGCGGAAAGGTCCGAGGCTACGTCGAGAATCCTGTCCCTGCCGATCCCGCGCTGGAAGTGGAGAGCGCGATCGGCAACGGAAAGCTGACCGTCATCCGCGCCACGCCTCCCGCCGGGAAGCCCTACACATCGCAGATCCTCCTCGGCGGCTCAGGGATCGCCACGGATCTCACGCGCTATCTGATGCGCTCGGAGCAGATCGCTTCGGCCGTGCTTCTCGGGGTGATGAATCGCCGAAGCGGAGTCTCCTCCGCCGGCGGCGTGGTCATCCAGGCGTTCCCTCAGGCTCCCGAGGAGGCCATCGCCACGATGGAACGGCTGATCCGTGAGGCACCCCCACTCTCCACCCTTCTCGACAAAATGGAGATCGAGGACGTCGTCGCCACTTTGCTGCAAAGCGCCGGCTACAAGCAGATCGACACAGGTCACTCTGTCCCCGTGAGCTACACCTGCGACTGCAGCCGCGAACGCGCCCTGGCGCCGCTCACTCTCCTCGGTGCCGCAGAGATCCAGGAGATGATCGCCGAGGGCGGACAGGAAGTGGTCTGCCAGTTCTGCGGACGCAAATACCAGTTCACCTCGCACGACCTTCTCGCGTTGACTGCCACGCACGACGCGTGATCGGTTGGCGGTTGGCGGAGCTTATGTTGACAGTTGCCGGTTGTCGGTTGTCTGCGGGTACGCGCCTGAGGATCGCTTTGGGGACCTGGCCCACAAAGCGTCGGGCCGGACCGTGAGCGCCAGCCTTCGCTCGCTTCGTCCAGGTCAGGACACTCAGACAACCGACAACAGCGGTAAGCTTTGTACTTCATGAGATCGATCATCACCGGCACCGGAATCGGAATCCCGAAGAACGTCGTCAGGAACGACGCACTTGCGAGGATCATGGATACGTCGGACGAATGGATCCGTACGCGCAGCGGTGTCGAACAGCGCCATTACGTGGACGAGGGGCAGGGCTCGGCGGATCTCGGGATGCTTGCGGCTGAGGGAGCGCTGGCGGCGGCGGGGCGGAAACGGGAGGAGATCGACGCGATCATCTTCGCGACGATGACGCCGGATCATTTCTTTCCTGGGAATGGACCGGTCGTGCAGGCGAAGATGGGCTTTCCTGAGTCCACGCCGACGTTCGACATCCGTCAGCAGTGCTCGGGCTTCCTGTACGGTCTCGATCTCGCCGACTCGCTGATCCGCAGCGGCAAATACCCGCGGGTGCTGCTCATTGGCGCGGACGTCCATTCGCCGTTCATGCCGTGGCAGAACGGCTGGGACATCACCATCGGACGAGAGGACCGCGAGGTGACCGCGAAGGAATACGAGGAGAACACGAAGCTCCGCGACCGCACCGTGCTCTTCGGGGATGGCGCAGGCGCGGCCGTAGTCGAGGCTTTCGAGAATGGCGAGGGGCGTGGTCTCCTCGCCACGAAGCTCTTCACGAACGGCTCGAACATCGAGGCGCTCTTCGTCCCGGGCGTCGGCTTCCGCCGGCGCCCGTTCGTCACCCACGAGCAGATCGACGCGAATGAGTTCATCCCCATCATGGAAGGTCGCGAGGTCTTCCGGCAGGCGGTCTCGAAGATGCCCGAGTCGGTGCGCGCAGTGTGCGCGGAGGCGGGAGTGAAACCGGACGCCATCGACCTGCTGTTGATCCACCAGGCCAATTTGCGCATCATCGAAGCTGTAGCCAGGCAGCTCGGTCTGCCGCCGGAGAAAGTACCGCACAACATCGAGCGCTACGGCAACACCACCGCCGGCACGCTCCCGATCCTCTTTCACGAATGCCGCGAATCCGGGTTGATCCAGCCCGGGATGCTGATCTGCTTCACCGCTCTCGGCGCGGGACTGCACTGGGGAGCGGCGCTGTACCGTGCTTAGGCCGGCACGGCCGGCAGCGCTGGTTGCTCCGCCTCCGCGACGCTCGTCGTCTGAGGAGCACTTTCTGCCGCAGACTCCTAGTCGCCGAGTCTTCGGGTCAGTCTTCGAGTCGCACCAGCCTTGGCGCAAACGCGGCGGGCGGGGGAAGACTCCAAGACGTGATGGCTTGAGGCTCAAAGACTCGAAGACCTGAAGACTCGAAGACTCGTAGACTCGTAGACTCGTAGACTTGAAGACTATGAAACTCGCCCTCACGCTCACCCTCACCTTCGCCCTGACCGCCACTGCGCAGACGCCAACGCCCTTCCTGACCGATGCGGAGACGACTGCATTGGCGACGGAGATCTCGGGCGAGGCGGCAAAACGAACCGTCGAAGGATTCTCGCGGCATCACCGCATGCGCGGCTCGCGCGGGTTCCGCAGTGCGGCGGAGCAGGTCGTGGCGGAGCTGAAGCGATATGGCTACGCCGATGCGCACCTCGAATCGTTGCCGGCGGATGGGAAGATCTTCTACGGTACGCAGCGATCGCGGCCCGCATGGAACGCAGAGCTCGCGGAGTTGTGGGAGGTCGACGCGGGCGGCGTGCGCGTGAACCGCATCGCCAGCTGGGAAGCGGCGCCGATCGTGCTCGCACAGGACAGCGTCGGTGCCGACGTCACGGCGGAATTGATCGACATCGGGAGCGGCGCTACCGACGCAGACTACGCGAGCAAAGAACTCAAAGGAAAGATCGTGCTCACCTCGGCGCAGCCTGGAGCGGTCGCCACGAAAGCGATCGCACGCGGCGCAGTAGGCATCGTCAGCTACGCGCAGAATCAGCGCACCGCCTGGTACGGCGAGAACGAGAACCTCATCCGCTGGGGGCACCTGGAGACGTTCGCCCCGGAGAAGACATTCGGGTTCATGGTCTCGCTCAAAACTGCCCGAGGGTTGCAGCAGCGCCTCGAGCGCGGCGAGGCGGTGCGCCTGCACGCGAAGGTCGTCGCGGGACAGGAGCCTGCCTCGTACGACATCGCCACCGCCACCATTCCCGGCACTGAGCCCGGAGAGATCGTATTCAGCTGTCATCTCGACCACCCGCGTCCGGGAGCAAATGACAACGCCTCCGGCTGCGCGACGATCCTCGAAGTCGCACGGACGCTGAGGAAACTCGTGGCGGAGAAGCGCATCGCGCCACCACGCCGCACGATCCGTTTCGTATGGCCGCCGGAGATCGAGGGAACGATCGCGCTGCTGAACGCGCGTCCGGAGCTTGCGAAGTCGATCCGCGCAGCCATCCATCTGGACATGGTCGGCGGCGGCGCGGAGACGAAGGCGATCTTTCACGTCACCCGCGGGCCGGCCAGCCAGCCCTCGTTCGTCTACGACATCGCGGACACCGTCGGCGCATTCGTCAACCAGCAAACAGCCCAGTACGCGATGACTGGATCTGCAAAGTATCCGCTCGTCGCCTCCGAGGGCACGCGCGATCCGCTCCGTGCCGAACTGGTCCCGCTCACGCAGGGCAGCGATCATCAGGTCTACAGCGACAGCTCCTTCGGCATCCCGGCCATCTATCTGAACGACTGGCCCGATCGCTACATCCACACGAACCTCGATGTGCCCGCCAACATCGACTCGACGAAACTAGCGCGCGCCGCGTTCATTGCCGCCGCGAGCGGCTACATCCTGGCCACGCTCACCGCGGAAGACGCGCCGGCGTTGCGCGAGATGATGGAGCCGTTCGCACTGGAGCGCCGCGCCAGAGCCATGCGCCGCAAGGACGCCAATACGTTGAAGTTTGCGGATTGGTACGAGAGTGAGATGAGCGGATCCATCGATCGATTCTTTCGGGGCGTGCTCACAACCGCACCGCGCAGAGTCAAGGGTCCGATGAGCGCATTCGGCTACGACTACTTCGACGATCACCACAAGGGCGCGCCGGTGCGCCTGGGCGGCGAGTACCGATACGAGGCACTCAATCTCGCGGATGGGAAGCGCACAGTGACGGAGATCCGCGACGCGCTCGAGGCGATCTATGGCGAACCCGTGCCGCTCGAGCACGTGAACGAGTATCTGGACGCGCTCTCGAGGATCGGCGTCATTCCGCGGTCGGGCCCGGCGCCTTCGCAGTAGCGTTGTGGTCGTGCGGTGCGGGTCTCGTCTCAAACTGGCAATTGGAAGAACCACGGACGGCGACCTTGCGACCTCGTCCTGAACCTACGACTCGCTCGATTTCGTGTCGCGATCAGAAGATCGAACCCTTCCGCGCGGTCCTTCGGCTGATCGGAGACTACCCGCACCAGCCGGGCGCCGATTCCCTGCCGCGAAGAGCGGCCTACGATGAGCAGGGCCACGTGGTGCTTCGCGGTTCGCTGTCATCCCGAGCGTCGAGTCGAGGGACCCGGGCGGGCCGGGGACCAAGCATGAG
>JANMSA010001003.1:0-6019 GCA_031388865.1 Acidobacteriota bacterium
GATCCTAGATGGCCCGGCGCGGGGGCACCGCACCGATCACGGACAGGCCAAACGCCTCATGTGGTGAGTTCACCACTCTCCGTAAGGTTTGTCTTGCCGGAGCGACCAGGAGTCGCACCGGACGGGGAGACCCTGATCCGCCAACTGACCCGGTCGCTGGGTTGGCGGGGAGTCACGCGAGACCGGCCCCGCACCGAACCCATCATGGGTCGTGCGAACGGCCCGTTTTTCCCCGAGGAGCTACAGTGACCCCGAACCGCCGTGCTCGCGTCGCCGGTATAGCCGCCACGATCGTCGCGATCCCCTTCCTTCTTCCCACCGCCGCCGGAGCGACCGCCACGCTCGGCCAGAGTGACGACTTCACCGCCGCGCCGGCGCCCCACGCCTGCGCCGGCCACCTGTGGACCGCCGACATGGGATCCGGTCGCCAATGCGTATTACTGGCACCGCTTCTTCTCCCACCAGCCGGACCTGAACTTCGAGAATCCGGCGGTGCACGAGGGGCTCATCAAAGCGCTCGACTTCTGGATGGACATGGGCGTCGACGCCTTCCGCCTCGACGCCATTCCGTATCTGTTCGAGCGCGAGGGCACGACGTGCGAGAACCTCCCTGAGACGCACGCCTATCTGAAGACCATTCGCAAGCACATGGACGCGAAGTATCCCGGACGGATGCTGCTTGCAGAAGCGAACCAGTGGCCCGAGGATTCGCTTCCGTACTTTGGTGATGGCGACGAATGCCACATGGCCTTTCACTTTCCGGTGATGCCGCGCATGTACATGGCGCTGGCCATGGAAGACCGCTTCCCGATCACCGACATCATGAGTCAGACCCCGCCCATTCCGGAGAACTGCCAGTGGGCGATGTTCCTGCGCAATCACGATGAGCTGACGCTGGAGATGGTCACGGACGAAGACCGCGACTACATGTGGCGCACGTACGCCAAGGACGCAAAGGCGCGGATCAACATGGGCATCCGGCGCCGCCTGGCGCCTCTCCTGGAGAACCATCGGGGCCGCATCCATCTCTTGAATGGCCTGCTGTTCTCGTTTCCTGGGACGCCCATCGTCTATTACGGCGACGAGATCGGCATGGGCGATAACATCTATCTCGGCGACCGCAACGGCGTGCGCACGCCGATGCAATGGAGCGCCGACCGCAACGCCGGATTCTCACGCGCCAATCCGCAGCAGCTGTTCCTGCCGGTCATCATCGATCCCCAGTACCACTATGAGCAGGTGAACGTCGAGTCGCAGCAGTCCAGCCAGTACTCGCTGCTGTGGTGGATGAAGCGCCTCATCGCCATGCGCAAGCGGTATCTCGCGTTCGGGCGGGGCTCGATGGAGTTTCTGCACAGCGACAATCGGAAGATTCTTGCGTACGTACGCCGCTATGAAGACGAGACCATTCTGGTGGTGGCCAACCTCTCGCGACTGGTCCAGTGTTTCGAGCTCGACCTCACGCAGTACAAGGGCATGGTGCCGGTGGAGCTCTCCGGCGGCACGAAGTTCCCCGTCGTTGGCGAGCGCCCGTACTTTCTGAACCTGGGCCCCTTCGCTTTCTACTGGTTTGCGCTGCAGCGGGAGGTGGACCCGGAGATGACCACGCGGGACGCTCCGCTGATCGATGCCCGGGCCTGGGAGGAAGTGCTTTCGGCGCGCCACCGCGATCAGTTGGACGCGGCTTTGCGCGCCTACCTGCCGACCCGGCGCTGGTTCGGCGGCAAAGCGCGCGTCATCACCCATGTCATTGCGCGCGATGCGATCGAGTTGCCCAACGAAGGACGCCTGGTGCTGGTCGACGTCGAGTTTGCCGATGGCGAGCCTCAGACCTACCAGCTTCCTCTGGCGATCGTGAACGTTCGTCGCGAGCAGGATCAGGGACGCAAGCTGCCCGTCGTGGCGAGACTGCGTGAGGGCGCAATCCTCTACGAGCCCGTGGAGGAGGAGTGGTTCTCCAGCGCGCTCCTCGACACCATCACGCGCAAACGCCAGCTGCGCGGATTGCATGGCTCGATGAACGGTACGCCGACCAGGGCCCTCAAAGAGCTTCGCGGCTCCGAGAAGCTCGAGACGCATGTTCTCGGCGCTGAGCAGTCCAACACCGCCATTCAGTATGGACAGGCCCTTTTCCTGAAACTGTTCCGACGGCTGGAAGCGGGCGTCAACACCGACTTCGAGATTCCGCGGTTTCTCAATGAGGAGACGAGCTTCCGAAACGTGCCGCGGGTCGCAGGTGGCCTCGAGTACGTGCACGAAAGCACCGGCGCCGTCATGACCGCGGGCATCCTGCAGGGCTTCATGCCGAACTCCGGAGATGCCTGGGCCTACACCCTCGACTCGATTGGACGGTACTTCGACCGGCTGCTGAGCGATCCCACGATCTCCGAGCGGCTCGGGCGGGCCATGCCGCGTGAGGATGTGTGCGCCCTCGCGCAGGAGCCTGTCAGCGAGATGGCACGTGAGGCGATCGGCCCGTTTCTCGGCGACGCTGAGCTGCTCGGCGTTCGCACCGCGCAGTTGCATCTCGCGCTGGCCTCACGCGACGACATCCCGGCGTTTGCGCCGGAGCTGTTCACGCCGCACTACCAGCGATCGATCTACCAATCCATGCGCACGCAGATCGTGCAGATGCTGCAGGTGGTACGCGAGCGCGCGGAGGGCAGCGCCGAGCTCGAGAAGCTTCTGGCGAAGGAAACGGAGCTCCACAAGGCGTCGCGGGGAATCCTGGACGGAAAGATCGAGGCGCAACGCATCAGGATCCATGGCGACTATCACCTGGGGCAGGTCCTCTATACCGGCAACGATTTCATGATCCTTGACTTCGAGGGCGAGCCCGCCCGCCCGCTCAGCGAGCGGCGCATCAAGCGCACTGGACTGCGCGACGTGGCTGGAATGCTCCGCTCGCTCCATTACGCTCCGTACGCCGTTCTGTTCGGAGCGGCACCCGGTTCCTATGTGCGCCAGGAAGACCTCGCACTGCTCGAGACCGGGGCCATCTTCTGGCAGCAATGGGTGAGCGCTGCCTTCCTCCGGGCCTATCTGACGGAGAGCAGCAAAGGCAATCATCTCCCCCGGAGCGCGGAATCGGTGGAAGTCCTGCTCCGCGCATACCTGATCGAGAAAGCGGTGTACGAGATCGTCTACGAACTGAACAACCGCCCGGACTGGGTGCGCATCCCGGTGAAGGGCCTGCTGGATCTGGTGAGCTAAAACCCTGAGCGACAGCGAAGGGTCAAGGGAGCCCCCTCGAGGACGAAGCCACTTGCACCGCGCAATCGGATGGGTCTCCAGAGGGCTCCATAGACCCTTCGCTATCGCTCAAGGTTTCATCAAGGCAGATCCAGCGCCGGATTCCTCACGAAGAACCCGGCCGGGACCAGCTTGAACCCGGTCGGATGCACGGTCATGATCGGCCACTCTTCGGGCCTGGGGATGTGCGTCACTCCGGTCGTGTACCAGAGCACCAGATCGCTGTTGTCGAGCGACTCGTCGTTCGCGGTCCAGACTTCGAGGCCGCTGTCCGCGGTGCTCTGATTCGGGTAATAGCCGGCCGCATGCATCTCGCCGTCGCGAAAGCGGGTGGCCCACACATGGTGGTTGAGGAACGCCGCGCGTTTGCGGACTGGCGCGTCCGCGCGCACGAAGGGCAGTGAGTTGTCTCCAGGTACGAGCAGGTACGCCGTGTTCTCTCCCAGAGCATTTTTCGCGTTGCTGCGCACCTTCCACTTGCGCTGGGAGGCGAAATCGAGACTGCGCTGTGCGCTCTTCTCCGAGGTCAGGGGCGTTGTCTCCATGATGAAGGCGTTGCCGAGCGCATTCTGGTCTCCCGCATCCGCGGTGCGCGTGTTGGATTCGACGATCGAGTTTGCTGCGCCGTCGACGTCGAGGTCGAGACGGAAGCTGAAGAAATGCTGATGGTGCGGAGCGACCAGGTGCGGGGCGACGTAGTGCGCATGGGCGGCGGCCGCGTGACCGTCGTGGGAAGGGAGCTCCTGCGCCACGCCCTTGGTGAGCATGATGCCGGTCAGGTCCGCGCGGAACTCCAGCGTACCGTCCTGATGGAAGATCCAGTTCAGCGCGTAGTCGTAATTCCCGACGGTGGCAATGAACATCAGAACCAGCTGCCGGCCGCGTCGCGATTCGTTGTAGTCGCGATCGATGTCGTAGTGTTTCCACAGCAGCCCTGCGTCCCGCTCGTACAAGGCGACGGCATTGCGCAGCGTCTGTACGCCGCCCGCGTCGTTGGCGACCGGGAAGTCGAAAAGCGTGGTGTTCTCTGGCGCGTCTTTCCCCCTGACGATGGGCGCTGCCAGCCGGCCGATGCCGTATTCACCGACGTCGAACGCGCTGCGCCAGTTCCAGTTTCCGTCAGGGTCGCCGTAGGGAACCACCATCTCCGACAGAGAGGCCCGGTAGAGAATCGAGCGCTCCTTCCCAGCGTCGACGTAGCGCACCTGATTGAGCAGCAGCCCCTCGCGAGGATCGAGGCCGAAGTGGAAACGCCATTTCTGCCACGCCACCTCGTGATTGCGCAGCTCGAAGCTGGCGCCCTTCGGCTGCACGATCGTGAGCGGCTTCGGCGGGGTGCGCAGGCGGCCCACAGACTTCGCGTCGAACGCGCCGCGGTCCTTCGAGATCGGGATGACGCCCGTGTCGGTGACCTCCGTCACGGTGCGCTTGGTGAGGTTGATCATCGCCACCACACCTTCGATCGGGCGCGAGTACCAGTTCGAGTCAGCGGTCTCTTTGTGGAAGAAGATGGCGCGAACGATGCGCGAGCCGTCGGCGCGGTCGCCGAGATGACCGGGTGCCCAGGCGTCGATCTTCACGTCGTCGAAGTTGGTGATGCCGCGGCGGCGCATCGCCTCCTGCCAGCGCGCATCTGCTTTCACGATTTCGGGGACGATCACGTACTCCTCGATGACCACGGACGGCTGCACGTTCTCGATCAGATTCCAACGGGTGATGGTGCGGCCTTGCAGATCGACGACGATCTCGAACGTGCGATTCCGTGCGCGATCGAGAAGAACGATGAACGCCTCGCGCCTGATTGCCGCGGCGCTGCCGGCCGTGACCTGATCCTTGCGCGGCTCGTGAAGCGCGACGATGGCGAATGCGGAGCCCGTCGCGAAGCGCTGGTCGCCCTTCACCGCAGCGACGGCAGCGGCGATCTCCTGCGCCGTGATGGAGTCGAGAGGGTGCCCGGCCTCTAGGCCCGGCGCCACTGCAAGGAAAAGGAGCGTGATCACGATCGCCATGACTTGCATGACTGTGACTGTAGCACCAGGCAGTACTGCCTAGGGTGCCGTGTCCCGGAGCGCGTTCTCAATCCGCCGGTCCGGAACGAGCCACATCAGTGCGACGCCGACGTAGATTGCATCCGCAATCGCCGGTTGCACGAACGCCAGCGGAATGGCGGCCGCGTACAAGAGGCCCGACGCCGTTCCTTTGAAATCGTGCCGCAAAGCGTTGGCGGCTGCCGGCACCATCCCGCGATGGGCGATGATCTTTTTCTGCAACAGGGTGTACGCGACTCCGCAGAGCAGCAGGTTGGTGCCGTAGACGGCAGTCGGCAGCGGCGAAGAGAAGTTGTGCCCCATCCAGGATGTGGTGAAGGGGATCAGCGAGAGCCAGAACAGCAGGTGCGTGTTCGTCCACAGGACCGGACCGCGGATCTGCTCGGTCGCGTGCAGCATGTGGTGATGATTGTTCCAGTAGATGGCCAGCACCACAAAGCTCAGGACGTACGCCAGAAACACCGGCAGGATCGGGCGGAGAGCCGCGAGATCCACTCCGTCGGGGATCTTCAACTCCAGCACCATGATGGTGATGAGAATGGCGATCACTCCGTCGCTGAACGCTTCCACTCGCCCTGAGCCCATGGCGGAGAAAGGTATCACCGGGTCTTCGCTCTGACCTAGGAGTCTGCGCGGCAGAAAACGCTCCCTGGGTGCTTGTCTCGAGTGCTGTCATCCCAAGCCATTTCACGAGCGCAGGCGCTGCACGTGAGATGAAA
>JANMSA010001016.1:0-3023 GCA_031388865.1 Acidobacteriota bacterium
CGTGGGCGAAAAGCCTAGCTGCGAGTGTTCTTGGCGCCGCCTGCGGTGCTAAAACTCTGCGCATGACCGTACGTGTTTACCAGTACCCCAAGTGCAGCACCTGCCGAAAGGCTCTATCTCGACTCGACGCTCGGGATGACAGCAAAAACTCGCACCTAGTTCCGCGCCTGCCACAGCCTCTTGAACGTCCACCACGTACTCGAAAAGCGGTGCAGTGTGGTCGTCCCAATCCGCTCCCGATAGTCGATCGGCACCTCGGTCACGCGGAATCCGCGTCGATACGGGATGACGTACATGTCGACGGGCAAGGCGGCTCCCCGCGCCGTCCACTGCACGGCGTCGATCATCGACTTCCGGTACGCGCGCATGCCGCTGTGGACATCCGTCGTTTTCAGGCCGTGCAGGATCCGCGCTGTGAACGCAAACGCGCGGTTCGCAAGGAAGTTCGAGAAAGGCATCGCCTTCGGCCGGCGCCAGGTGCGCGTCGTGTTGACGAGGTCGAAGCCGTCGTCGATGAGCTGGACCAACTGCGGGATGACCTCGACGGGATAGGTGTCATCGCAGTCGAGCGTGACCACGATCTCACCCGCGGCCTCGCGCACTGCCCGATCCATGGCCGGGCCGTAACCTTGCGGCGGGAACTGCTTGAGCACGCGGCATCCGAGCGACTGCGCAATCTCGGCGGTACTGTCCTTCGAGGAGTCCACGAGCAGGATCTCGGCGTCGGGAACGACGCGGCGGATGTCGTGAATGACTTTCGCCACGGCACCCTCCTCGTTCATGGTGATCATGGAGACGGTGAGTTTCATCGTTTGGCTTCGAAGATCATCTGGAATGCGAGCATACCCGGCCAGAGCGATGCGATGGCGCGCTCCACTGGGTAGGCGGTCTTCAGATAGAGCTGATAGGGCCACGACTCGAGCAAGGCGTCAGGCGGCTGCGCGGCGCCAGCGCCCGTAGCGGCGAGCCTCTTCGCCAGGGGGACGAGCGGGCGCACGATTCCCGGGTTGTACGTGGAACGCGCGACTGTCAACCCAGCCTGCGTCACGAGCCATCGCGCCGATCGAAGAGTGAAGAAGCGCAGATGCGTACGGTCGAGCACACCCGTGTCGTCGTACTCCCAGCGACCGAACAGGTGCGCCAGGCGTACGGACCAGAGTCCGACGTTCGGAAGAGAGATGATCACGCTTCCGCCCGGCGCGAGCCATTGCAGATACCGTCGTAGCGCCCCCACGGGCCACGCGAGGTGCTCGAGCACGTCGGCGAAGATGATCACGTCATACAGGCCCCCAGGCTCCGCCTTCTGGAGATCCGCACGGATCACATGCGACAACCGTCGTGACGCGATCTCGCACGCTTCCGCACTCTCTTCGACGCCGGTCACTTGATTGCCGAGCTTCTGCAGGTACGCGCTCGTTGTGGCGAAGCCGCATCCAACATCGAGCACTCGCAGACCCTTGCGCTTGCCCCAGAGACGCAGCAGGCCCCAGTTCACGTCCTCGAAGTACTGGTAGGACGCGTTTTCATCCATGCTGCAGCTCGCTGGCCAGCGCGAGAGCACGCTCGATGCAGACGTCCGAGTTGATGTAATCGAACTGCGCGAAACGGCCCAGGAGGCGGAGGCCAGTCGCGGCAACGGACTCGCGCATCTCCGTCACGTTCCTGCGGTAGTCGAGGTCGTAGACAGGGTACCCGTACAGAAAACGGACGACGCGCTTGTAGATGATCGTGTCGCGGTCGACGAAGCCGATCTTCTCCACATCGCCGATGGCGCGCTCGAGCAGCGCGTCGTCGCTCATTTCCCAGATTCCGTCGCCTTCGTTGGTGGTGATCTCCGCCATGATCGACGAGCCGCCGGGCGGTACGCACTTTTCGCCAAACGCTTTCGGGAACGAGAGACGGTGAAACACGATCTCCGGGTCGGGAACATAAAGCGCGGTATAGCTGTGACCCGGATCCGTGCTCGATCCGATGCAGATGTTGACCAGCGAGTTGTACCGAAGGAGCGACGCACTGTCGCGCGTCCCCTGAGGCGCTTCCGGCCAGACCCTCAGCAACTCATGGATGGGGAGCGTGGAGACGAGCTCCCGATACCACCTCTCCTCTCCCGACGCTGAAGTCACGCGCCACCCGTCGTCGTCCCTTGCGACGCT
Source organism: Acidobacteriota bacterium (assembly GCA_031388865.1). Taxonomy (GTDB): domain Bacteria; phylum Acidobacteriota; class Thermoanaerobaculia; order Gp7-AA8; family Gp7-AA8; genus QHVT01. Next base: position 2,154 of record JANMSA010001016.1, read on the forward strand.
CGCGACGGACCAGGAGGAATGGATCTCACCGCGTACGCGCTGAGCGAACGCCTTCACGATCGCCTCGAATCCTCCCTCGGTCGGGTAGGAGTAGAACAGCTGATGCAGGTACCCCTCCGTCGGGATTCCGATCGACGACTTCAACACGTCTTCCATCGGCGGCCTGGGAATCCTCGACACGAACTCCAGCCCGATCTTCTCGGGGTCGTAGTTCCAGATCTTGCGGTTGTACGGGATGAAGTACTTCTCTGAGATGCCTGCGCCGAACGTCGCGTACGACCATTGAGCCAGGCTCACCGGGGTCTCGCCGGCGCGAGGGTTGACGATGTAGCCGTAGATGCAGTCGAAGTTGTCTTCCTTCGGCAGCGCAGCCAGGTCGTTCTCGAACGGGTACTTGACGAGGTTGCCCTTGAACCAGATCCTGTTCTCGCGGCGGTTCTGGTGCACGTTGTCCCCGAGGACGGAGATCATCAGGTTCAACACTTCTTTGTTCTTGCTGAACATGATGTGCGGACCCGCGGCGTCGAAGGTAAAACCGTCCTCGACGATCGTTGCGCAAAGGCCGCCGATGCGCGCACTCTTCTCCAGAACGTCCACGTCTTCATCGAGGTGCGCCGCGAGCGCGATGCCGGAGATGCCACCGCCGAGGATGCCGACGCGCTTGCGGATCATGAGGGGGGTCCCCACGTCATCCCGAGCGTGAGTCGAGGGACCTGTGTGGGCGGGGCGACAGGCACGAGCTCTTGATGCCCCTCCCACGCAGGTCCCTCGACTCGACGCTCGGGATGACGTGGGGACCCCCCTCATGATCCGCAAGCGCGTCGGCATCCTCGGCGGTGGCATCTCCGGCATCGCGCTCGCGGCGCACCT
>JANMSA010001034.1:0-17074 GCA_031388865.1 Acidobacteriota bacterium
CCTTGGTGGTCGACAAATCTATCTCCTGTTGATGGTTGAACAAATACACGTCCGGCTTTACGGGACAGCGCACCATAACAGCGGGTAGGGTGAAATTCAATCCCGTGTTGAGAAGCAGCTGTCAGCTGTTAGCTCCTAGCTGTTGGGAGGCCCCCTCCCCACCACGCGCCACCAGCCATGCCGAGCTCGCTGAACCCGATCTTCGTGGCGAGGCGGTGGCTTCCTAACAGCTAAGAGCTAACAGCTAAGAGCTGCCGTCAACCCGCCAGCATCACCTTCGACTTGACCTCCACCGGCCCTCCGTCCCGCAGCACATTGACGACCTCGGCTATGGCCACGAGCTGATCGTGTGGGTTTCCGAGCGCGATCAGCGCGCCCTTCTGCACGGGGACGCCAGGGACCAGGATCACCGACTGCCCCTGCATCATCTTTCCCTGCTGGGCCCAGTCGATGCGCACCTTCTCCAGCGGCAGGTCGATCTCGGAGAGAGACTGAAAGTGCGGGGGCGACAGGATCGCTTCCGGCGTTGCCTCGAACATTGTGTCGAAGGAGATGGCCTGGTCGACGTGAAACGTACCGATGGCGGTGCGCCGGAGCTCCTTCAGGTGAGCAGGCACACCCACAGCGACGCCGAGGTCGTGGGCAAGCGAGCGCATGTAGGTGCCGGCCGAAGAGCGGACGCGAAAACGGACGCGCGAGCCTTCCACGGCCAGAATGGTGAACTCGTACACGGTGACGCGTTTCGGCTGCAGCTTGACTTCCTGTCCCTTGCGGGCCAGCTCGTACGCGCGGACGCCGCCAATCTTCTTCGCAGAGAAGGCGGGCGGCATCTGGTCGATCTCGCCGCGAAACTGCGGCAGGTGCGGCTCGAAATCGATCGACGTCACGTCGCGCTCGACGGCCTCACCGACAGGTTCGCCGGCCGCGTCATAGGAATCGGTGCCCCAGCCGAACTGGAACGTCCCCTCGTACGTCTTCTCCATCCCCATCAGGTAGGCCTGCAGCCGCGTGGCCTTCCCCACGCAGAGCACGAGCAGGCCCGTGGCCAGAGGGTCGAGCGTGCCGGTATGACCGGCCTTCTTCACTTTCGCGCGCCGGCGGAACCGATCCACCACATCGTGCGACGTCAGTCCCGACTTCTTGTCGACGAGCAGGACGCCGTCCACGCTTTTCTTCGATTCCATCATTCGGCGCACAGGATATGTCACTCGCCGTAGGGAATCGTTGTCTGTTCTGTCATGACTCCAGGCACGATTCGGGTGCATATTCAACGGCCAAGGAGCAACATCGACATGAAAAGACTGGTACTGGTCCTGATCGTGGTCTTCGCCGCCGGATCGCTTCTCGCAGGCGAGGGCAAAAGCTGTGACGTCAAGAAGTCCGGCAAGACTGTAGTGCTCACCGGGACGCTCGCATCCGTCGAGGGCGGCAACACGGTATTCCGCGTGGCGGACTCCGACAAGAGCTACACCGTCTGCCACAAGACCGCGGCGAAGTTCACCACGCTGGCCAGCGAGGGCGCGACCGTGAAGATCAAGGGCAAGCTCGTGAGCTGCGACGAAGCCGAGGGCGAAGAGCTGGTCATCGAGTCGGCAAAGAAGATCTAAAGGTTTCTGCGCGGCAGAAGTGGTTCCGCACGAAGAGCGTGGCGGTGGCGCAGCAACCAGCGCCGCCGCCACGCGGCTTGCCGGTTGTCCGCGACGGTTTGTTGCCTGCGGACAGCCGGCTGGGTGAGGGTCACGCCCGAGGGCGCGACGAGGTCCACAGCCAGGCGAATACTCCCAGCAATCCAGCGATGATTCCGATCAGATCCCGCATTGCACGCCTCCACATCGTGTGACGGCCAGCAAAGCGAGAATCTCCAGGGAACGCACCTGCTGGCGGCGGTGCTCCTCACGGGGGCGAAGGGTCTCGATGGGGGAGAGTGTCGCAAGACCAAGGCTCCCGGCAGCAGTCTGCATTTCCCGATGATCAGTCAATTTGACGCAACCCATCCCATCGAGATCCTTCTCCCCCGCGCACGGGGGAGAAGGTGCCGAAGGCGGATGAGGGGGAACTCTGTGGCAGCCGGCAGCAGTCCGCATTTCCCCGATGCGATCGACTAACAGCTAACAACAGCTACGGCTTGCAGGCATTGGCAAACCCGCCCTTGCATGCGCGGCGGAAGAGCGTCGCGGCGCGATCAGGATCAAACGGAACACCCTCGGCATCCTGATAGAGCATGCCCAGCTCGTAACACCCTTCAAAATCGCCACCCTCACAGGCACGATCGTAAAAGGCGGACGCCAGGACGTAGTTCTCGCGATGCTCGTGGATGGTGGCAACGTTGAAGCAGCCGTACGCATCCCCTTTCTCACACCCTTCCCCTGATGCGCGGAAGGCCGCGGCTTCGTCCTGCGCCACTCCACTCCCGGAGAACTGCAGCGCCGCAAAGAGCACACAGCCGCGCAGGCGGGCCTTCTCCCCGCCAAGGTCCTGCGGGTTGGCTTCCTTCGCGCACGTCGTCCGGAAGATCTCCGCCGCCCGCGCGTAATCCTGAGTCACGCCCCTCCCATCGCGGTAGGCATTCCCGAGGTTGACGCAGCCGCGGAGATTCGCTGGCTCGCACGCAGAGCCTTCGCACCCGCGGCGGTAGAGCTCCGCGGCGCGGCCCTGATCCACGATCACCCCACGGCCGTGCTCGTACTGAAAGCCGAGGTTGGTGCAGGACATCGAAACGCCGGCATTGCAGGCCTCCTCGTACGCGGACGCGGCACGAGTATGGTTCGTCGAGGTGCCGCGGCCGTTGTCGTGGAACAGGCCCATGCTGTAGCAGCCGCGCCCGTCCCCCAGACTGCACGCACGCGTATAGAGCTCCATCGCGCGGATTTCATCGCGCGGAACGAGCGCCCCCTCGGCAACCGCGTACGCGAGGTGCGCGCACGCCGCGCCACTCCCGCGATTGCACCCACGATCCAGGATCATCACGGCGCCGGCAGACTTCGCCTCGAGGAGTGCCAGGCCACGAATCGCGCAGGCATCCCCCGATCCGCGTTCACACGCGTCGTCGAGGAGGTCGTCGCGAGCGCTTCCCTCATCGGGCGTGAAACTCGCCTTCCAGAAGCACGCGAGCGCATTCTCCCGAGCGCAAGCTTCTGCGAAGAGGGAGGCCTGCTCTACCGGTGTCACGCTTCTCTCAATGACGGATCCGTCGCGCTGCACCACGATGCGCAACGGCGCACAGTCGCGGTTGAACGCGAGTGCATCGACCTCGCATGCAAATGCCAACCGCCGGTCGCCGATCTGCACGAGCAAGTCGCCCTCGCGCAGCCCCGACACATCCGCGGGGCCTCCCCGCAGCACTTCAGCGATCTCCACCCCGCCACCGCGCTTCGAGCGGGCCTCGATCCCGAGCGCACCCTTTTCACATGGGGCGGGACGATCGGCCGCGACGCCGCAGCCGAGGGCGAGCAGCACTGCGAGGGGGACCAGTGCACCGGCACGTGACACGGCTCAATCTTAACGGTTCCGGGTGAAGCGGTGGGCTCTCAGCGCACCGAGGCACTGGCGAGAAACTGCCGGCAACGCGCGGCCCGCCGAATGCGCCGCATGCGAGAATGCGCGCCGATGGCACGATCACAGCGAAGCAAGAAGCATCTGGTGTGGATCGATTGCGAGATGACCGGCCTCGATCCGGCGAAGAACGGGCTGCTGGAGATCGCGACGATCATTACCGACTACGATCTGAACATCGTGGCCCGCGGACCGGTCGTGGCGATTCGCCAGAGCGAGGCGAAGCTCGCGGCCATGGACGGGTGGAACCGGCGCACGCACAAACAGAGCGGGCTCCTCGACCGTGTCCGCGAGGAAGGCGTCACGGTCGCGGAAGCGGAACAGCAGACGCTGAAGTTCGTGAAGCGATACTGCTACGCGCGCACGGCTCCCCTGTGCGGCAACTCCATCGGACAGGACAAGCGGTTTCTGGTGAAGTACATGCCCACCCTGCACGACTTCCTGCACTACAAGATCGTCGATGTCAGCTCCATCAAGGTCCTGGTGAGCGAGTGGTATGGCGGCAAGGTGCTGTCCCCGTCGAAGAAGGAGTTACACCGAGCACTGGCGGACATCGAGGAGTCGATCGAAGAGCTGAAGTTCTACCGCACGAGCGTGTTCGTACCGCCCCGTTAAGCTCGCAGCTCTCGAGCTTCAGCTCGCAGCTCTCGAGCTTCAGCTCGCAGCTCGCAGGAGACGAAACCCGAGAGGACGGGTTACGCCGCACGTCTTTTGCCTTTTCCTCCTGCGAGCTGAGAGCTGCGAGCTGGACTGCCTTCCTGCGAGCTGAGAGCTGCGAGCTGCGAGCTAGGGGCTGAGAGCTGAGAGCTGCGAGCTGCGAGCTAGGGGCTGCGAGCTGCGAGCTGGCCTCATCCCACCACCGCCCCCACCACTGCCTGCGCCTCTTCCTGAATCCGGCGCAGATGCTCCTCGCTCACGAAGCTTTCCGCGTAGATCTTGTAGATATTCTCCGTCCCTGAAGGGCGGGCCGCGAACCAGCCGTTGCGCGTCGTCACCTTGAGACCGCCGATTGGATTCCCGTCGCCTGGCGCATTCGTCAGGATCGCTTCCACGGCATCACCGGCCAGCTCGCTCGTCTGGACATCCGCCGGTGAGAGCCTGCCGAGCAGCGCCTTCTGCTCGGGCGTGGCTGCGGCATCGGTACGTGCGTAGAACGGTGCGCCGTGACGCTCTGCGAGCTCGCGGTAGCTTTCTCCAGGATCGCGTCCGGTTCGACCGGTCATTTCCGCCGCGAGCAGACCCATGATGATTCCGTCCTTGTCGGTGGTCCACACCGTTCCATCACGGCGCAGAAACGACGCTCCCGCGCTCTCCTCCCCGCCGAAGCCGAGCGTGCCTGCCAGGAGGCCATCGACGAACCATTTGAATCCCACCGGAACCTCGTAGAGGCTTCGGCCCAGGCTGGCGGCCACTCGGTCGATGAGACTGCTGCTGACGACCGTCTTGCCGATCGCGGCGTCGCCGCTCCACTGCGGCCGGTGCGTGAAGAGATAGTGGATCGCCACAGCGAGGTAGTGATTGGGGTTGAGCAGGCCGGCGCCGGGAGTGACGATGCCGTGGCGATCGTTGTCGGTGTCGTTGCCGAAGGCGATGTCGAAGCGGTCTTTCATCGCGATCAGACCAGCCATCGCATACGGCGACGAGCAATCCATCCGGATCTTCCCGTCCCAGTCGAGCGTCATGAACCGGAACGTGGGATCGACCGCCGGGTTCACGATCTCGAGGTCCAGGCCGTAGCGATCGCGGATGACGCTCCAGTAGGCGACCCCGGCGCCGCCCAGCGGATCCACTCCGATGCGGACGCTGCGGGCGGCGTTGAGGTCGACCACGTTTTGCAGATCCTCCACGTACGCGTTCACGTAGTCGTGACGATGTGTGGTGGAGGCGCTCATCGCCTTCGTGAAGGAGACGCGGCGGATCTTCTCCGGCGTGAGCATCAGCGCATTCGCTGCGTTCTCGATCGCCTTCGTGGCCGCGCTGGCCGCCGGCCCGCCGTGGGGCGGGTTGTACTTGAATCCGCCGTCCTCCGGAGGATTGTGCGAAGGCGTCACGACGATCCCGTCCGCGAGTCCGTCAGGGCGGCCGCCGTTGAACGCCAGAATCGCGTGCGACACGACCGGCGTCGGCGTATAGCCGCGGTCTTTGTCGATCCTCACTTGCACATCGTTCGCCGCCAGCACCTCCATCGCCGAGACGAACGCCGGCTCCGACAGCGCGTGCGTGTCGATGCCCAAAAACAGCGGGCCGTCGATCTTCTGCGTTCGCCGGTAGTCACAGATGGCCTGCGTGGTGGCGAGGATGTGCAGCTCATTGAACGCCAGCTTCAGCGACGAGCCGCGGTGCCCGGAGGTGCCGAAAGCCACCCGCTGATCTCTGACATTCGCGTCCGGGCGCTCCGAGTAATACGCGGTCACCAGCCGCGCCACGTCGACCAGCATGTCATCGGTGGGGAGCGTTCCGGGCGTCGGCATGGCGCGGATTATTACACCGCGTGTCGCTGCGAGCGCCACACGCCGGGAGGACGATGAGAGGCCTCCGTCGGGCCGGCACGGCGGGTAGCCCTTGTGTTCGTTCGCGCCGTCCAGTAGCCGCGTTCGGCGCAGGCTGACCAGCGCTCCCGACTTCCTGCGTCAGATGATTGTGCTCGACCACCGCCATGTGGGCACTAAGCCGGACCGGGACCCGATCCTCGACAAAGGGTGGTCGTGGAGAGAGTGGAGATCTCCTGATAGACCATCCGTACGGATCCAAGCTCCAACACAGCGCCGTCGCGGAGCTCGACCGGCGTGTTGACGGGAGTGCCCTCGAGCAGTGTGCCATTCTTGCTCTGCAGGTCTTCGAGCGTAGCGCGCTGCTCTTCGATGAAGATGACCGCGTGTTGCCGGGAAATGGTGCGGTCATCCACGCGCACCGATGCCTCCGGTTCGCGTCCGATCACATTGCGACCTTCAAAAAGCGGCCCGTGGTGTCGATCCCAGACCAGCTTCGCAACGGGCCTGCGGTCAGCCGGCTCGGTACCGCGCGGTTCGCCGCAGAACGCATAGCCGAATGCGTGGACTGTACGGATGTACTTCGGCGCGTGCGCGTCGTCATCCAGAGCGCGCCGGAGCTCGGCGACGATGCCCGCCAGGCTGGACTCGACGACGAACGTCACCGGCCACAGTTGCTTTTGCAGGTCAGCCTTTGCGATTGCTTTCGGACGGCATTGCACCATCACCTGCAGAAGTTGCAGCGCTTTCGGCGAAAGATGCACTTCTTCGTTACCGCGAGTGAGCTGACGCCGATCGAAGTCGATGCGAAATGTTTCGAAATCGAGGATTGTCATCCCGGCCTGCCGTTTGACAACTGCGCGACGTTTGACAATTGCGCGACGTTGGGCCGATCATAACCTCAATCCACAACTGAAGCAGCTGACTCATGACAAACCAGCGGTCCGTCGGAGATGAGGACGTGCGGTCGGATTCGGATTCCGAGCACACAGTCACACATCAGCGCGGGCAGACGGATCTCAACACCAGCGCGTCCCTCCTGAGGCCCTTCCTCCCGGGAACGGTTCTGGCCGGACGATATCGAATTGTGGCGCCGCTCGGCGCCGGCGGCGGCGGCGAGGTTTACCGTGCCGAAGACACCCGCCTCGGACAGACAGTGGCGCTCAAATTCGTGACGCAGCGCATTGCGGACGACCCGCGACATGTGGAGCGCATCGTTGCCGAAGTGAGAATCGGTCGTCAGGTCGCGCACCCGAACCTCTGCCGCATTTACGACATGGTCAAGGTCGGTAAGCAGTACTTCATTACGATGGAGTACGTCGACGGCGAGAATCTCGCTTCCATGCTCCTGCGCGTAGGCCGCTTATCCGAGGAGAAGGCTCTGGAGATTGCGCGCGAGATCTGCGCCGGGCTGGCGGCCGCTCATGACCGCGGCGTTGTGCACCGCGACGTGAAGCCGTCCAATGTAATGATTGACGGCCGCGGCCACGTGCGCATCACCGACTATGGACTGTCCGTGATTCCTGGAGAGGTCACCTCCGATACGTTCGCCGGTACGCCTGCCTACATGGCCCCCGAGCAGTTCGAGGGGATCGAGGCAACCGAACAGTCAGACATTTACTCGCTGGGCCTCGTCCTTCATGAAGTGTTTACGGGACAACGCCTGTTCAGTGGCAGCCTTGTCGACATCGCTCAGACCCACCGGCTTCCCAAACGCCCGCCGTCCACGATTGCCCGGGGGCTCAGCCCGGCGATCGAAAGGGTGATCCTGCAATGCATTGAAGAGGTGGCGTCCGACCGGCCTGAATCCGTGCGCGATGTGCTCCGCGCACTGCCTGGAGACGACAGCCTGCGCCAGTTGATTGCATCGGGCGAGACGCCCTCCCCGCGCGCAATATCCGCGGCCTCGCGCGTTGGAGAGCTCTCCCTGCCGATGGCGTGGAGCGCGGCCGCGGCGATGATGCTTCTGCTCGTGGCGATCATCGCCGCATCCCGCTACACCATGCTCTATCGACAGGTACCGCTCAACATGTCGCCCGACGTGCTCGCAGATCGAGCCAGGCAGATCATCCGGTCCGCGGGCTACGAACCGCGCCCGCCAGGGTCTCGAGCCTGGATGGGAATCGACCTCGACGCGCTGCAGGAGGCGACGGGCACGACGACGGCGATCGACCGCTCTCCCGCCTTCCGCCGCATCTCCCCACTCCGGTTCGGGTATCGCGAGAGCCCTCAGCCACTCGTTCCGCGTGGACGGGGAGCGATCGTCAACGCCTCCGATCCACCGCTCGACCTCGCGGGCATGATCATGGTCACGCTCGACTCCCACGGGCAACTCGTGCGATTTGTGCGGATGCCTGACCTACCGGCGCCGCCGGAGCAACCGGCCCGACCGCCGCGACTTCCGCAAACAACTGCCTACGAACAGCAAACAACTGCCTACGATCCGCTCTTTGCTCTGGCAGGCCTTGATAAGACCCGGTTTCGGCTCACTCCTAAGCGGTGGACCTCGCCGGTCGATCATGAAGAGAAACGTATGTGGATCGGCATGGCGGCCGGGGACCCTCCCGTGCCCGTCGAGGTTCGCGCGGCGCTGCATTCAGGAAAGGTCACTTTTTTCGAGGCAGCGCTGCAACTCCATCAGGCCGCCTCCGTTCCGCGCAGCGTTGCGGCGGCGGCGACGACTACCGAGGAGTTCACGGGCGTCGCGGGTTTCGCGGCGATCTTCCTCGTCGCGGTGGTGCTGGCAGCATTCGTCGCGCGCCGGAATCTACGGCAAGGTCGCGGCGATCGCGCGTCAGCACGGAAAGTGAGCCTGCTGGTTTTCTCGTCGCTCCTCGTCGCCGGGCTGCTCAGTGCAGATCACACTGCGGATCCTGCGGCGGAGTGGGGACTGCTCGTTGGAATCGCAGGAAACGCCCTTTATCACGCCGCCGCGATATGGCTCTTCTACATTGCGGCCGAGCCTTACGTTCGTAAGCGTCAGCCCGAACTGCTGATCTCGTGGACCCGCGCGCTGAAAGGCTACTTCCGCGATCCGCTCGTTGGGCGCGATGTGCTGATTGGCTGCCTGCTGGGCGCATTGGTCAATCTCTGTTACGCCCATCTGCTGGTCCTTCTTCCGACCTGGGTCGGAATGCAGTCTCCACTGCCGGATCATTCGTTTCCGGAGAAGCTGGGAGGCGGGCTGTGGCCGCTGGTGTCGCTGGCCGCACTCGTCGGAAGCGTCCCTCGCGACAGTGTTCTGGCACTCTTCCTCTTCTCCGCGATTCGATCAGCGTTTCGCAGTGACTGGCTGGCCGCAGCGCTGGTGATCCTCATGAGCACGATCCCTCACATGGGACGCGACGTGGCGTCGGGGGCGGAAAGCTTTTTCGTGGTCTGCGCCGCGGCAATCTTCGTTTTTGCTTTGTGCAGGGTGGGCCTGCTGGCCGGAATGGCAGCGCTGTTCGTAGGCTCCTGGTTTGCGAAATCGCTCTTCGTCTTCGATCCCCGCTCGTGGTTATTCGGACCATCGTTGTTTTACCTGACAGTCGTTCTGGCGCTCGTTCTCTATGGCCTGCACGTCTCGGTTGGAGCGAAACCGCTGCTCGGACGGGTGCGTCTCGCCGAGTGATGAGCAGAATTCATGATTTCCTCATGATTCGCCAAGGGCTGGACGCCGGCTCCAACCGATTTTGACCGTGAATGACAAACTGGAGGAGCCGATGAGACTACGTGGATGGACCGTGGCAATCCTGTTCATGACGGTGGCGGCGACTGCGCAGCAAACCGAACCAGTCCCTGAGAAGGCCAAGGTAGAGGAAGTGATGGTCGTGACCGCGTCACGAACGGAGCAACTCGTGCACGACGTGCCGGCCGCGGTCTCGGTGATCACCGCCGAGGACCTCGAACAGATGCCGGCTGATGACTACGCTGACATCCTCCGCACCGTGCCGGGTCTCAACGTCACGCAGATCAGCGCACGCGACATTCAAGTGACAGCGCGCGCGGCAACGAACAGTCTTGCCACGAGTCAGCTGGTACTGCTCGACGGACGCACGCTGTATCTCGACTTCTTCGGCTTCGTCATGTGGGACTTCCTGCCGGTCGACGTTCACGAGATCAAACAGATCGAGGTGGTCCGCGGGCCAGGCAGCGCGGTGTGGGGCGCCAACGCGATGTCGGGAGTGATCAACCTCATCACCAAACGGCCGCAGGAGATTCAGGGAACGACGGTCGCACTCGGCGCGGGAGAGCGCGGTACTCTGTTTGGAAGCGTGCTGCACGCCGGCGCGCGTGACCGGCTGGGGTACAAGGTGTCGGCCAGCTACTACCAGCAGGATGCATACGACCGCCCTACGGGCCTCGTCCCGGGAACGTCGACGGCTTACCCCGCTTTCAAAAACGAAGGCACCCGGCAGCCGAAGGCAGACGTTCGGCTCGACTACGCCGTCTCTGACCAGTCGTATCTCTCGGTTTCCGGCGGCTACGCAGGAACCGACGGACTGGTGCACTCCGGCATCGGCCCGTTCGACATCGAGAAGGGCGCCTCGATGAAGTACGCGAAAGCGGACTGGACCCGCGGAGCATTGCGAGCAGGCGTGTTTGCGAATTTTCTGGACGCCGACTCCACCAACCTGCTCGCCATCGGCGTGGACGGCCGTCCCATCCGGTTCGGCTTCAAGACGAACACTTATAACGTCGACGTCAGCAACACCAGCGTCGTCGCAACACGGCACGTTCTTTCGTACGGTGCAAACGCGCGTCGCAATGACTTCGACCTCTCCATCGCGCCGCAGGGCAACCAGCGCAGCGAGCGCGGACTTTTTCTGCAGGACGAAATTCTTCTCGGCAAGGCACGCCTGGTCCTCGGCGCACGGTGGGATGACGTGGACCCCATCGGCTCCATCGTGTCGCCCCGTACGGCATTTCTCTACTCGCCCGTTCCAAATCATACGTTGCGGCTGTCGTTCAGCCGTGCCTTCCGTGCGCCGTCACTCGTCAACAACTACCTCGATACGGCAATCCTGAATCAGGTCCAGCTGCCCACCGGATCGTTCATTTTTGCCACACGCGCCGTCGGCAATCCCGATCTCACGGAAGAGCGGATGGACGCGCTCGAGGCGGGATACGTCGGCACGTTGGGCAACCGCATGACCGTGTCCGCGAGCATCTACCGGAACAAGACCAGAGACTCGACGGACTTCTATCCCGCCAGCTTCTACACCGCTGCCAACGCGCCCGTCGGATGGCCATTACCGCCCCAGTTCCTGGACGCACCGCCGCTGCGCAACGCTTTCCCAGCCGCTTACACGTACCGCAATGTGGGGGAGATCGTCGACCACGGCCTCGAGCTCGCCATCAACGTGCGCCCCGTCGGGCAGTGGTCCTGGTTTGGAAACTACTCCTATCAGGCCGAACCGGAAGTGCGGGGAATCCCCGACGGCGAGATCAATGTGCCGCCCACCCATCGCGTGAACGTCGGCGCAGGGTGGGACGGGGTCAACGCTTTCGCGAACGCCAGTCTCGGCTATCAGAGCGATGCCGTGTGGCGTGACGTGCTCGACGCTCGCTACTGGGGTCCCACCGACGGCTTCTCGTCACTGGGCGCGTCCGTCGGCTACCGCCTGACGGACGCCATCACCTTCTCGCTCACCGGCACAAACCTCCTCGATGAACGGATCCAGCAACATGTCTTCGGCGACATCATCGGACGAAGGATCACTTCGAAGGTGCAGTTCCGCTACTGAGCGGAGCGGATTTAATCGAGGGGGGTCCAGGAAGGGCGTGTCTATTGATCAGCGCCGCAGTTGCTGGCGCCAGTTGAGCACCAGGCGCAGCGGGTTGGTGCCGCCTTCCGAGACGTCGGTCAGCACGAGCACTCGCCCATCCGGGGCGACACCGTAGGTGTAGCCGGTCGCCGCTGCTGCAGCGGTGACCTTCAACGTGATCGGCAACGCGACAGGAGCATCGAACTCTCCTGACGCAGCGCGCTTCGCAGAGAACAGCTTCCGGTTGTTCCTGAAGTACAGTGCCGTTCCGTCCGCGGACCAGCGTGGCAGGGAGCCGCCGTCGTAGGACACCTGCACTTTCCCCTCCGGGACTGGAAAGGTCGTGACATAGATCTCGTCGCGGCCCGATTCATTCGACTGATAGGCCAGCCACGCTCCGTCGGGAGAAACAGTGCCGTTTCTCTCATCGGCGACGGTCGCCACCAGAGGCACCGCGGGCCGCCCGCTGCGCACGGGAATGGCGGCGACGTCGAACCTCGTCGCGTTCTGCTGGGCTGTGACCACGATGGACTCACCGTCCGGGGACCAGCCGCTGACCAGCAGGGTGTCTCCCATCACCGGAAGGTCCACCTTGTTCGCACGGCCAGTGAGATTCTGGACCCAGAGCCGGTTCCCTTGTTTGAAAGTGCTCGCTCCGACCGCGATCCTGGTTCCGTCGTGAGAGATCACACTGCTCATCAGACCAAGACTCTCAAAGGTGAGGCGGGAGGTTCCGGGGCGGTCGAGCTGGAGGAGCCACACATCGCCATGGCTTCTGTCGTCGCCGACGATCGCCACGAGCTTGCGTCCATCGGCGGACATCACTCCACTCTGATAAGAGCCGACGGCTCCTGCCGTGCCCAGCGCGCGACCGTCGGGCGCGAACCACTCGAACTGTCTCGAGGTCGGGATCGTGCCGCGATACAGCAGCGCTCCGTTGGCCGACAGAGAAAAGTTTCCGACATCGCGGGGCTCGTAGTACTCGACTTTCTCTACGACCGGAATGGGGGGGCCACTCACCTTCAACTCATCGAGATCGAATCGCTGCGCCACCAGGTTGTCCATCCGGACATACAGCAGGTAGCCGTCCGCGTACTGAACGTTCGACGGGCTCTCCAGCACTCGACGATGGAGCCCGCCCTCAGTGGAGCTCGCATACACTCCGTTCCCCCCCGGCGCTGAGGAGTCCCGCACGACGTAGAGGAACGTCTTCCCGTCCGGTAGAAAGTGGGGGTTCCGGTGAGTCGCTTCGCCTTTCTGACTGGTCACCTTGACGGGAGTGCCTCCGCCTTCGGAAACCTTGAAGATCGGCTCACGGATGTTCGGCGTGAACACGATGTCGCCGCGGGTCCCCCAGCTCGCCCCACGCCCTTCAGGCGCATCGCACAGAACCTGCACTGCGCCTCCCGTCGCAGGAATGGTGTTCAGTTTGCCATTGGCGAAGAACCCGAGCGTTTCGCCGTCCGGGGACCAGAACGGAAACAGAGCTCCGCTGGTTCCAGGGAGCACCTTCGTTTCGCCGCTGATGAGGTCGCGCAGCGCCAGTTCACGCTCCGTCCCGATGACTTTTTCGAAAACCATGGCGATCTTCTCTGCGTCCGGAGAGATCGCCGTCGCGCCGAAAACCACCTGCGCAAGGTTCTCCGAGGCTGCGATGTCGACGCGCATCAGGCGATCGGATGCAATGAGGCGCTGCCGCAGATATCCGACCGTCGCGCCGAGAGCAACGATGGCCAGGCCCGCCGCGATGCTCAGCGCCATCCCCAGTCTGCGTCGCCGCGCAGTCGAGATCGCGACGGCCGGTGCGCCGGCCTGCGACGCGGTGAGCGTACTGACCCAGCGCAGCTCGCTGGCGACATCCCGTGCACTCTGCCACCGCTCGTCCGGCTGCTTGGCCAAACACTTCTCCACCGTGTGCTCGAACGCGGGCGGCGTGAGTGGCTGGAGCTCGCGGAGAGGACGGGGCGTCGCGGCCACGATCTGCGCGATCAGCGACGTCTTCGTCTTCCCGTCGAACGCCCGCTGACCCGTGGCCATCTCATACAGCAGCGCCCCCAGCGCGAAGATGTCCGTCCGCGAATCCGCCTCGGCACCCTCCAGCTGCTCCGGGGCCATGTACTGAAACGTACCCAGGATCGTTCCTTCCTGCGTGAGCGGCTTGTGCTCGGTGGCGCCGTCCAGATTCACGTTGATCGCGCCGGCGCCTTTGGCGAGACCAAAGTCCAGCAGCTTGGCGCCGTCCTTGGTGATCATCACGTTTCCCGGCTTGAGATCGCGGTGAATGATGCCGGCGCGATGTGCGCGGTCGAGCGCTTCGGCGATCTGTGCTCCGTATCGCAGCACGTCAGGAAGCGGCATCGGTCCGCGCGCGAGCCTCTCGACCAGGCTCTCGCCTTCGAGCAGTTCCATCACCAGATAGTTCTCGCCGACGTCGTACAGCGTGCAGATGTTGGGGTGGTTGAGCTGCGACACCGTCTTTGCCTCGCGCTCGAAACGCAGCCGCAACTGTGCGTCGTTCGCAAGCTCGGGAGTGAGCATCTTGATGGCGACGGAGCGATCCAGCCGCGTGTCGCGCGCGCGAAAGACTTCGCCCATGCCACCGGCCCCGATGCGCGAAACGATCTCGTACGGCCCGAGCCGCGTGCCTGGCGTGAGCGTCATGAGTCGGCGCGCATTATGAGGGATGGAGCGCAAGTGGAGCGGGCGTTCCAAGTATCCTTCGCATCATGTGCTCGAGACTTCTTGCGTCCGCGCTGGCCGCCCTCCTTCTCTTCATCACCCCTTACGCCTCCGCCGAGGAGAAAGTCGCCGCCGACCGCTACGGCACCTGGGGCGTCGACCTGGACGGCATGGATCGCACGGTCAAGCCGGGGGACAACTTCTTCGCGTACGTCAACGGCAAGTGGGCGGCGACGACGCAGATCCCGCCCGACCGCACCAGCTTCGGCGCGTTCGCCTTGCTGCGGGATCTGTCCGAGGTGCGGGTACGGGGGCTGCTGGATCGATGGGCGGCGGACAAGACCTTGAAGGCGGCGACGGACGAGGCGAAGGTCGCCGTGGTCTACCGAACCTTCCTGGACCAGGCCACCGCCGAGAAGCTCGACGTGAAGCCCATCCAGCCCCATCTCAATGCGGTGAAGAAAGCGAAGACGCATACAGACGTCGCGCGGCTCATGGCCCGCTCGCGCGCCATGTTCGGACGCACGCTGTTCAGCGCCGGCGTCTCGGACGACGCGAAGAACCCCGACTTCTATACGCTCTACCTCTCGCAGTCAGGCATTGGCCTCCCCGATCGCGAGTACTACCTCCGCGACAGCTTCAAGGCGCAGAAGGAGCGCTACCAGACGTACGTCGCGTGCATGCTCGCTCTCGCCGGATGGAAAGACTCCGAGAGGCACGCCGCCGATGTCGTCGCGCTCGAGACGAAGGTTGCCGAAGCGCATTGGACGCGTGCCGAGGGACGCGATCGGGACAAGACGTACAACCCGTTCACGGTGGCGGAGCTGGAGAAGAACGCGCCCGGATTTCCGTGGCAGCTTTACTTCAAGGAAGCCGGCATCGAGAAAGCCGATCGCACCATCGTTCGTCAGAACACGGCCTTCCCGAAGCTCGCCAGAATCTTTGCCGATACCCCCGTGGACACCCTCAAGGCCTGGCAGGCGTTTCACATTGTCGACAACGCGGCGCCGCTGCTCTCGAAGCGCTTCGTCGACGCGGAGTGGGAGTTCCGCGCGAAGTTCCTCAACGGCGCGAAGGAGCAGCGCCCACGCTGGAAACGCGCCGTCGAAGCCGCGGAAGGAGCGTTGGGCGAGGCCGTCGGCCGTACGTTCGTGGCGGAGTACTTCCCGCCCGACTCGAAGGTCAAGATGGAGAAGCTCGTCGCCGACCTGCGCGAAGCGATGAAGCAGCGCATCGAGAACCTCGACTGGATGAGCCCGGAGACGAAGGCACGCGCGCAACAGAAGCTGACGAAGTTCGGCGTGAAGATCGGCTATCCGTCCGAGTGGCGCAATTACGCGAAGCTGCAGGTTCGCGAGGGAGACCTAATCGGCAACGCCGAGCGCGCTGCGAAGTTCGACTGGGCGTTTCAGGTCGCACGCATCGGCAAGCCGGTCGACGACAAGGAGTGGGGCATGACCCCGCAGACCGTCAACGCCTACTACGCCTCGACGAAGAACGAGATCGTCTTCCCCGCTGCCATCCTGCAGCCTCCCTTCTTCGATCCGCAGGCGGATCCGGCCGTGAACTACGGCGCCATCGGCGGTGTGATCGGTCACGAGATCACGCACGGCTTCGACGACCAGGGCCGCAAGTCCGATGGCGACGGCGTGCTGCGCGACTGGTGGGCCGCGGAAGACGCCGCAAAATTCGAAGCGCAGGCCACCAGGCTCGGCGCGCAATACGCGGCGTTCGAGTTCCCGCAGCTACCCGGCCTGCGCATCACCCCGCGCATGACCATGGGTGAGAACATCGGCGACCTGGGCGGAATCCTGCTCGGACTGGAGGCTTACAAGATCTCGCTGAAAGGCCAGCCCTCCCCCGTCCTCGACGGCTTCACCGGCGAACAACGCGTCTTCCTCGGCTGGGGCCAGGTCTGGCGCACCATGATGCGCGACGACGCACTGCGCCAGCAGCTCGCGACCAACTCTCACTCCCCCGGCGACATCCGCGCCTTCGCTCCCCTCCGCAACGTCGACGCCTGGTACCAAGCATTCGGAGTGAAGGAGGGCGACAAGAACTACCTCAAGCCGGAGGATCGCGTTCGAATCTGGTAACGGGAGTGGAGCGGTGGGCTCTCAGCCCACCTGAGCGTCCTGGACGCTCGCTGCAAGTTTCATTCGAGAGCCTTCTCCCCCGGCGGGGGGAGAAGGTGCCGAAGGCGGATGAGGGATCCCCTTCGGCAGGATCGTCACGTTGGAGCGCAACTCCTATCTCCCGGAAGAACACGCCGATGCCCTACCCCACCTTTTTAGCCACAGCCTTCACCAGCTTCTTGCTGGCCTTCTTCAGCGGCTTCTTCCCCTTCCCCCGCAACGCGATGATCGCCGTCACGGCAGTGCTGATGGTGGCAATGGCGATGCCGACCGCCTGCTCCTTGTCGGCGTCCTTCATGTCATGCCAGTAGGAGAGCAGTCGCGCCACACTGCTCTCGGCGTTGCGCTCCGCTTTCCCCAGCTTCTTGGCCACGGTGTCGATGGCTTTGATGGTCGCATCCCTGAGTACCGGTTCCAGCTTGTTTGTGTTCATGAGGAGGGGCTGTGCAAGGCTCAGTCCGGAAGGGGC
>JANMSA010001061.1:0-2368 GCA_031388865.1 Acidobacteriota bacterium
GGCTTTTTTTGCCTGAGCCTCGGCCTCGATCTTCGCGAGCATCGCGCGGTGCTGCTTGGTATCGAGCACCATGGTGCCGCCGAGCTCCGGCACGGTCTCGGCATCGGTTTCCTCGACCGGCTCCTCGGTCGCCCGCCCGTCGAACAGAAGCGTGTGCTTACCAATCAGCACGACGTCGCCCGACCGCAGTTCATGCCGGGTCACCGCGTGCTCGTTGACGAAAGTGCCGTTGGTGCTCTGCAGGTCCTCGAGAATGCACTGGAGACCGTCGCGAACGACGCGGGCGTGCACCCCGGAGATAGCGGGGTTGTCGATCACGATGTGGTTGTTGGGCAGCCGTCCGATCGTCACCCCGTGCGGCCCGATGACGCACTCGCTCAACACGCGATCCTCGAACTGCACGATTAACTTCGGCATCGGGTCTCCTCACAAATTGACGTCACCGGCGGTCCTTCAGGCGCTGCCACCAGCCGCCCTGCACTTCGACCACCACCACCGCAATATTGTCGACACCGCCGTTTCGGTTGGCCGTCTCGATCAACTCGTCGCAGATGCGCTGCGGTTCGCGCAGACGCGAGACGGCCTCGGCCAGCGCGGGCTCGGGCACCATGCGCGTCAAGCCATCGCTGCACAGCAGCAGATAGTCTCCCGCCCGCACCGCTACTTCGCTGAGGTCGACTTCGACCTCCGGTTCCAGCCCAAGGGCGCGCAAGAGGACGTTCTGCTGCTCGGCCTGCAGGCTCTCCTCACGAGTGAGCAGACCGGCGCGCACCTGCGCGTCCACCAGCGAATGATCCTGCGTCAGCGGCTCGAGCTCGTCGTTGCGCCATAGATAGGCGCGACTGTCTCCAACGTGGGCGAGGCTGGCGATCCCATCGCCGATCCACGCGCTGACCAGTGTGGTTCCCATCCCGGCATGACGCGCGTCCTGCTGCGCGTGATCGTACACGCGCTGATTCGCCCGGCGCACCGCGTCCGCCAGGCGGATCGTCCGGGGCCGATAGCCCGCTGCAACCGCAGGATCGGAACCTGCCGATTCCGGCTCTGCTCCATTCAGGTGATCGACGACGGATTGTACCGCCAGACGGCTGGCGACTTCTCCCGAAGCAGCCCCGCCCATGCCGTCGCAGACAACGAAGAGGCCCAGCTCCGCACGCGACGCGTACGCATCCTCGTTGAGTTGACGGATCCGCCCGATGTCCGTCGCCGCGCCGACCCGCAACCGCATTCCGCCCCTACTCGACGACCTTAGTGACGAAATAGGTGACCTTCGCCCCGGGGGCGAGGATCATCTGGTGCGGCACTTTCGCCGGAATGTGCAGCACGTCGCCGGCGCTGAGCTGCGCCTCGGTGCCGCCGCGGATCGACGGACCGCGCATTTCTCCCGGGGCGGTCGTCTTCGCGTCGACGATCGTGCCGCCGTAGACCATCGTGAGCTGGCCGGCGGAGATGAACATCACGTCGGCCTCTTTCTCGTGCCACTCGGCGATGCCCGACCCCTCGCGGTGCGCGATCATGAACGTCCGGTTCCCCTCTTTGGCGATCGTCTCGCTCGCGACCTTCTGGGCGTCGAGCTTCTTCGCGAGCACGGCACCCTTCGCCGCGATGTCGGTCGATCGCCAGACGTGAACGCCGGCCGTGCCACCCTGGATCGCAAATCCTCCGACGGCCAGCATCGTAATGACAAATCGCATTGACTACCTCTCTCCCGAAAGCAGGGTTTGTAGTTTCCGCCTTTAGGCGGAACTATTGTGGCAACAGTTGGTGATACCGCCCCATCCAGTAAGGCAGCAGAAAGTACGCCCCATCGTCTTCACTCCGTCCGCCCTTGCCGCCGTCGAGGGAGTAGGGATTCCCGTTCCACTTCGACATCGGCAACTCGTCGTACGGCAGGACGATGAGCGCCTGCCGGCGCTGGAAACGATCGCTCATGGGATCGACCGGGACATCCAGCCGGTTGGAATTTTTGACCGACCACTCGATCTGATCCATCGGGATCTCCCGGAGCGTCCGGACCGAGGCCTCCCGGTCGTAGTCCGCCGCCCCGGTGCCTGCAGCATAGATCACGTTCCACAACGGATTGCGCTCCGGCCGCTCGATTTGCCAGCTGCGCTCGAGGCTCTGTTTGTAGACCGCGAGCAGCGCCGGGTCGGTTTCGTAGCGGAGCAACGGATAGTAGGACAGAAACGCCAGCTCGTCGTCTGAATGATTGATCGATCCCGGCACCATGACCTTCTGGTTGCGCGTCAGCCAGTGGTACCGGTGCGTCTTGATCAGGTCCCGGTAGGCCGCCTCGTAGCGCGCGCGATACTGCGGGTTTGCCGTCATGTGCAGCGCGACGCGCAGATGCGAGAGCATGTGCAGCGCG
>JANMSA010001146.1:0-1528 GCA_031388865.1 Acidobacteriota bacterium
CTGGCGCGGAAGCGCCAGCTACACGGTCGTAAATCCGCGCGTGGCGGAGGTCCCGGCCGGGTACGCGGGGGGCGATCGAGCCGGCGACGCGTTGATCAGACGCCCAAGCCACTCCGGCAGCGTCGTCGCCGCGTTTACCGCCACGTCCGGAATCAGCATGGCCGCCTCCGTCGCGCTCGTCGGCAAGCGGCCCGACACGGATTTCGCTCAGTTTCCTTCGCCACGGGTAACGCTTGCCAGCTATGCGAAAGCCGATTTGTCGGTCGCATACCCGCTGACCCTTGCTGACCGTGGGGGACTCACAATCAACGCCCGCGTCGAAAACCTGTTCGACAAGCGCTATGAGGACGTTCTCGGCTTCTCCGCGCCGGGCCGCGTCGTCTTCTTCGGCGCCAAAGCGGTCGCCATCTTCTAGCGGGTTAGGACCAGATCTCCCCGGGGCCGACGTTAGATTCCGTTCATGCCGCTGCTCGTCACCGAAGCGATCGTTCTTCACGCCTTCGATTACCTCGAGAGTTCGCGCATCATCCGCTTGCTGACGCGCGAAGCCGGCGTGCAGTCCTGCCTCGCGCGCGGTGCGAAGCGGTCGCGCGGCCGCTATGGCTCAGCGCTCGATCTTTTTGCTGAAGGATCCGCCCAGCTCTACGTAAAACCCAACCGCGACCTCAACAACCTCGGGAGCTTCGAGATATCGCGGACGCGCGGGGAGCTGGCGGAGGACATCGGCCGCTTTACCGCCGCGTCGACCATCGCGGAGCTGGCGCTCCGCTTCGCGGGAGAGGACGAAAGTCCCCAGCTGTTCGATACCATCGCCCAGGTGCTCGATCGAATCGCGGCATCGGGGCCCGACCAAACGCTGGAGGCTGGACTTGCCGGCGCGTGGCGCATCGTCTCGGTGCTGGGTTTCACGCCCGAGCTTTCGACCTGTGCTCTGTGCCATGCACCGGTACGGGACGGTGAGGATGCCACTTTCTCGCATGGCGCGGGCGGCGTAATCTGCGTCGCTTGCAACAGGCTCACGCCTGGCGGACGCAAAATCCCTGGCGCCGCGCGCGCGATCATCGCACGCTGGCTGGAGAGCGGCAGTCCGACGGATCTCACCGACGCCGAGGCGCGCTCGCACCAGCGCCTGTTGCGCGAATTTCTGGGTCATCACCTCACGGATGATCGCCCTCACCGCGCGTTCGCCGTGTGGGAGCACGAGCGCTGGAGCGCGGCGTGATTATCGGGACCGCCGGACACATAGACCACGGCAAGACCGCGCTGGTCAAAGCGCTGACCGGCGTCGATACCGACCGCCTGCCCGAGGAGAAACGCCGCGGAATCACAATCGATCTTGGCTTCGCGCCGTTGTCGCTCGAAGGGATTGGAACGATCGGAATGATCGACGTTCCCGGTCACGAAGACTTCGTGCGCAGCATGCTCGTCGGAGCCAGCGGAATCGACGTCGGGCTGCTCGTGATCGCCGCCGATGAGGGGGTGATGCCCCAGACCCGGGAGCATCTGTTGATTCTCTCTCTTCTCGAGA
>JANMSA010001147.1:0-3711 GCA_031388865.1 Acidobacteriota bacterium
GTGCTTCCGCCCACGACGCGCTCAGCGAACTCCAGCTATTTAAGGGGGACCTCGCGCAGTTATACTGACGGTATGAAAACCGCCGTGTCCATTCCTGATGATGTGTTCGAGAAGGTGGAGCGTTTCGCGCGGCGCACGAAGCGTTCCCGCAGCGAGGTTTTCAGTACGGCCTTGCGAGAGTACATTGCGCGTCATGCGCCGGACGAGGTGACCGAGGCCATCAACCGGGCGGTTGATGAGATCGGCGATCAGACGGACGACTTTGTGGCCGCCGCCGCACGGCGGGTCCTGGACAGAACCGAGTGGTGATTTCGCAGGGTGATGTGTGGTGGGCGGACCTTCCGGAGCCGGTGGGATCAGGTCCCGGCTATCGCAGGCCTGTCGTGGTCATTCAAGGCGATGCTTTCAACCGAAGTCGAATCGCCACCGTCGTGTGTATCCCGCTTACTACGAACGTCCAGTGGGCAAACGTGCCCGGCAACGTTCTTCTGGTCTCACGAATCACAAACTTGCCGCTGGACTCCGTTGCCAACGCGTCGCTCGTGATCTCGTTGGACAAAGATCTTCTGATCGAGCACGCCGGCAAGCTGACGCGCTCGAAGCTGGAACTGGTTCTTGCCGGTCTGGATGCCGTGCTCGGTAGATAAGAATCTGCATCTTCAGAGTGACCGGTCAACCTTACGGACTGAATCATCATGTCACTGAATCTGACAGAGCCACCCGTCCACCTGCAATCTCCCGCGCAGGCCAAGGTCGCGCTGTTCCGCCGCCTCTTCCGCGGGCGTGAAGACGTTTACGCGCGGCGCTTCGAGAGCCGGAAGACGGGCAAGTCGGGCTATGCGCCTGCCTGCGGGAATGAGTGGATCCGAGGGATCTGCGAGAAGCCGCGCATCCGGTGCGCAGACTGTTCGCATCAACGCTTTCTTCCGGTGACGGAGGATGTGATCCGGTGGCACTTGTCGGGTCGCGACGACGCGCGCCAGCCGTTCGTGGCCGGGGTGTATCCAATGCTCCTCGACGAGACGTGCTTCTTCCTGGCGGCGGATTTCGACAAGACAGGCTGGCGGGAGGATGCGGGTGCGTTCGCGGAGACGTGCCGCCAACTGAATCTTCCCGCCGCCATCGAGCGCTCGCGCTCCGGCCAGGGCGGGCACGTGTGGCTCTTCTTCGAAGAGGCCATCCCGGCCGCGCTCGCGCGCAGGCTCGGTTCGCACATTCTGACCGAGACGATGGAACGCCGCCCCGAAGTGGGTCTCGATTCGTACGACCGGTTCTTTCCGAATCAGGACACGCTTCCTCGGGGAGGCTTCGGCAATCTGATCGCGCTCCCCTTGCAGAAGCAGGCGCGCGAGCGCGGCAACAGCGTCTTCGTCGATGACGGGCTCGTTCCGTATCCCGACCAATGGGCGTTCCTGTCGACCGTAGGCGCGATCAGCCGGTTTCACGTCGAAGCGATCGTGCGCGATGCCGAGCGGAGCGGGCAGATCGTGGGCTTGCGGTTTCCTCCCGCTGATGAAGATGAGGACGAGCCGTGGGCGACCCCACCCTCGCGTCAACGAAAACAGCCGGCCATCACCGGCTTGCCTCGCACCCTGGAGGTGGTTCTCGGGAACGAGATCTACGTGGCCAAAGAGGGATTGGTTCCCGCGCTCCGGAACCGGTTGCTCAGGCTGGCCGCCTTCCAGAATCCCGAGTTCTACAAGGCGCAGGCGATGCGGCTGCCTACGTACGAGAAGCCGCGGATCGTGGCCTGCGCAGAGGATCATCCACAGCACATCGGGTTACCGCGCGGATGCCTTGACGATCTGCTGGAACTGCTGTCGGACTTGAAGATCACTCCGGTCGTCCGGGATGAGCGTTTGGGGGGCGTGCCTCTGCGCACGACTTTCCGAGGCGAGCTCCGGCCTGAACAGCGGATCGCGGCAGACGCGATGCTCGCGCACGACACGGGTGTGCTGTCTGCGACCACCGCATTCGGCAAAACTGTCGTCGCCGCATGGCTCATCGCACAACGGGGAGCCAACACGCTGGTGCTCGTCCATCGGCAGCAATTGCTCGATCAGTGGGTGGAGCGGCTATCGGCGTTTCTGGAATTGCCGGGGACCGGTGTCGGCCAGATTGGGGGAGGGCGGGATCGAGCCAACGGTCTGCTCGACGTCGCGCTCATTCAGAGCCTCGGGCGCAAAGGTGTGGTCGATGATCGCGTCGGCGAGTACGGGCACCTGATCGTGGACGAATGCCATCACCTGTCCGCGTACAGCTTCGAACAGGTGGCACGTCGCGCGAAGGCGCGGTTCGTGGCCGGGTTGTCAGCGACCGTAGCCCGCAAGGATGGCCATCATCCAATCATCTTCATGCAGTGTGGCCCGATCCGACACCGAATCAACGCGAAGGTGCAGGCGACAGCGCGGCCCTTTGACCACACGGTGTTCGTCCGTCCAACGGGGTTCCAGGCAGCCAGCACCGACTCGGATCAGCGGGTGCAGTTCCAGAACCTCTACCGCGAGTTGATCGGCGACGAGACGCGCAATCAGCGCATCTGCGACGATGTCATCGAGGCGGTGCGCGATGGCCGGGCGCCGCTCGTCCTGACCGAGCGCAATGATCACCTCGATCGTCTCGCGAGCCAACTTTCTGGAAGCGTTCGTCATCTGCTCGTCCTTCGGGGCGGAATGGGGAAAAAACAACGGCAGGCGGTCGCCGATCAACTCGCCACCATCCCTCCGGATGAGGATCGCGTCCTGCTGGCGACCGGCAAGTACATCGGTGAAGGGTTCGATGATGCGCGACTGGACACGCTCATGCTCACGCTGCCGGTGTCGTGGCGCGGGACCATCGCTCAGTATGCGGGCAGGTTGCACCGCCTCTACGACAGCAAGCGCGAGGTACGGGTGTACGACTACGCGGATCTGAACGTGCCGATGCTGGCGCGGATGTTCGACCGGCGCTGCCGCGGCTACGAGGCCGTCGGCTACACGATCGTTCTTCCGGCCAGTGCGGTTCCAGGGTGGCCCGCCGTCGTGCCGCTCCCGTCGGACCCGATGTGGAAGCAGGACTACGCCGCCAGTGTGCGCAGACTGATTCGCGACGGAGTGGATGCGCCACTGGCGCATCTGTTCGTGCACGTCGCTCGCCGCGTCACTCCGGAAGCCGCGGGCGTCGACCGGGCGCGCAGCGCGACAGAGGCGTTTCTGTATCGGCGACTGCAGACCTTGAACGAGACTCGCGGGCGGTTCGAGCTGAACGCCAATCTGCCGATCGCGTTCGATGCTCGCGGCCAGATGGAGGTCGATCTGCTGTGTGCCAACGCGCGTGTCGTCGTCGAGTTGGATGGAGCGCAGCATCTGGCCGATGCCGCCGCCTACAGGCGAGACCGGCACAAGGATCTATTGCTGCAGGAGAACGGCTATCGAGTGCTGCGCTTTCTGGCAGGGGATGTGGGGAAAGAACTGGATCTGGTGATGGATACGATTCTGCGGTCGCTGGCAAGGTGTGAAAAGTGAGTTTCGTGCGTCGCGCCTTCCCAAGCCGCCACGCCGCTAGAATGGCTGCGTGAGCAGGCGTATGACGAGCGCGGACGCGCGATCATGGATGGCAGGATGGAGAGCCTTGGAGGAGCGAGAGCGTGACGAGCTTCGCAAGGAGTCGCACCCGGAGAAGTTCAAAGCGCTGGCCTTTCTGATGGCATCCGCCGACCTCATTGATCTTTCG
>JANMSA010001149.1:0-1900 GCA_031388865.1 Acidobacteriota bacterium
TCGAGGATCCTCGCGAGCTCGTAGTTGGCGCCATAGCCGACGTCGCTGCGGAAGATCTGCGACGAGTGCCCGGTTTTCGCCGTGACCTCCAGCTTCCACGACGAGGTGCCCCGGCGGGCGGTGACGGCGAACTTCGGATCCCCGGGTCCGTTCTCGAAGCCGAGAGCATACTGCGCGCCCTTGGCGGCTTCGACGAGCGCCGCGCGCGCTAGCGCCTGCGGGTCGCCGGAGTCCTCTTCGTCACCCGTCATGACCACCACGAGGTTCATGTCGGCGAGCACGCCGGCGCTCTTCAGCGCCTTCAGCGCCGAGATCATGACGACGTCGCCACCCTTCATGTCGATGATGCCGGGCCCCCTGGCGCGCGTGTCGTCAAGACGCTGGAACTTCTGGAACGGGCTGTCGGGCTCAAAGACCGTATCCAGGTGTCCGATCAGGATCATCCGCGGTCCCTTGCCGGGATGGTCGGCGACCAGGTGGCCGGCCCGCTTGAACGGCGTCCCATCGACCCACGTCGTCTTGAAGCCGAGCGCGTCGAATTCCTTGCGAAACAGATCGCCCACCGCCCGGATTCCCGCGAAGTTGTGCGACCCGCTGTTGATGTTGACGGCCGTCTCGAGCAGCGCGAGCGCGGCCGGATTGCCCGCGTCGACGGCCGACACGATCGCGCGTTCGGGCGGCGACGAGATCATCTGGGCAGGAGCGAGCGCGAGTGCGACAACAACTGCACGGAACACGAATCGATCCTAACTCAACCGGAGGTCAACCCACCTGAGGGTGGACCGCTGCAGGCGTCTTGTAGGAGGGACTCCGACAGGGAATCCGCCTCCGGGGTGCAGCCCCGAATTCGAGTTGACGGTGAAGAGACACTCATACACCAGGGCAAGGTCTCGCCGTCATCGACGTTCACTAACGGTTCTTGATCGTCTGACTCGAGCGTCGGTCCTTCCTCAGCGAGGGAACATGCAACTACGCGTTTCGGTTTTGCTTTACGCTCTGGTCTTCTGTCAGGCTGCTGGGCCACCTAGCGAAACCTCAGCGCGGCGTTTGATCGCACGGCCCCCGTCCATCATTCTAGTACCCCTGTTCCACTCGGAACAGCCTCGCATTCGTCTCAGTTCTCCCGAGAATGGGGTGCCATTCGATCTGGCGGCGAACGGGAGTCGACCTCGCTTGGCTTGGCCCCTTGACGACACTGAAGTGGCGATCCTCTGCCTTGACCGCAATGCTAACGGCCGTGTGGACGACGGGTCTGAGGTGATAGGCACTCAGATGGGGTTTGGGGCGGGATTTGACGCACTGCTCGAGCTCGCGCCCAATGACGGGAACGGCTGGCTCGACGAGAAGGATGACCTTTTCTCGAAGCTGCTGCTCTGGAAGGACAAGAACCGAAATGGACTGTCGGAACCGGGCGAACTGTCTCAGGCATCCAAGATGCTCGCCAGAATCGGACTCGGCTACTACGTTCAGTCGAAGCAAGACGGGATCGATGGGAACCGCGTAACGTTTCGAGGTTGGGCGGTCGCGCGCGCGGATTTTACCGGAAAGGCTGGTGATCCACTTACAACTCTTCTCGAGGTCGTTTTCAGCTCTGGAAGGTAGAGCCTTGGAGAGGATGAATTGCGCATGAAGTTACGTCTCGGTCTCCTCGCAGCGATAGTGTTGGCGATTCTGTGCGCCGTGCCTGCAGCTCCACGTGCGCACGACGAGGAAGGGGCCACCTGTACCGATGTCCCAACGAACACCAGAGGAGCGTCACACGGCGGGGTGCGCTATGACAGTGTTTGGTCAAGTGGATCGTGGTCGGCGCCGAACTGGGCACACTGCCAACTTCTCGCCGACCGGACATTGTAGGAGCTGCCTCGACTACGAAGAGCTGCGGCGCCGGCGGTGGGTCACT
>JANMSA010000018.1:0-1703 GCA_031388865.1 Acidobacteriota bacterium
ATAGCCGGTGGTCGCGCGCGTAGGGCGCGGTGGGTGCGCGACATCGCGGACTTTGCACGCCGGAGGCGTGGTGGCGAGTAACCGTGGTTGAGCGCGTTAGCGCGATCCCACCGGAACGCGCGACCGGGTTCGTTGGCGCCCGGCAGGGCCGCGGGACCATCACGGAGCAAGCTTTCGTCAAGGCCAGAGGGGCCGATCGGCGGCCATCCGCAAAACACGACCCCCCCGGCCTCAGCCGGGGGGGTACGCGTATCGATCTATTTAGTGGCGACGAGCTCGCGCATGAAGGCCACCAGGCCCTTGATCTCGTCAGCCGTCAGCTTCGTCGCGTAGCCGGGCATCTTCTCCTTGCCCTCGGCGATGATCTTGGTGAGCTCGGCGTCGGACTGTTTCTGCACTTCTGGCGCAGCAAGATCGCGCAGGTTCATCTTCTTACCCATAGGCGACTGGCCTTTGCCATCGGCGCCGTGACAGGCACCGCACTTGGCTTTGTACACCGCGGCGTTGTCCGCCATCGCGGCGAACGGGATTGCGAGCGAGAACAGGAGAGACAGAGTGAGGGTCTTTTTCATTATTGGTTCCTTTCGAACAGAGCCTACGGGATCGCGTGCGGTGAGACCGTGATGGGCGTGGCTACCGGGCAGTGATGAACGTCACCGCCAGCGCTACGCCGCGATCCACCAGGGAGGCTCCCCTCGGGGATCCTGTTTCCGCTCCATGGAAACTCCCAGTGACAAAAGCTCGCGCAGTACGGCCTCGGCGGCACGCGGCACCGCGGCTCGTGCCGTTTCGCTCAGCCCGAACTCTTCGATCGACTCCGGGACGATGCCGACCAGCCGTACGTGCCGGGGCTTGTCCGAGACGAACAGGGCTGTCAGCAGAGACTCCGTCAGCGACGGGTCGTGAGGGCTGAGGCGGAGGCCTGGGGGATGTTTCAGGATCTCATCGAGCGTGTAGATACGGATCGTTCCCGGCGGGAGCTGCGCGGACACCGCGTCGACGAGGATGACGTGATCGAAGTCTGCCAGATACGCGGCAAGATCGAGGCTCGGAGTGCCGAGGTCTTTCACGACGACACTCTCCGGGAAGTCGTACTCCGCTTCCAGGAACGCGATCACTGTCGGACCGAGAGCATCGTCGCCGATCAGCACGTTCCCGATCCCGAACACCGCCACTCTGTCGGCCATGCCGGGCGAAGTGTCGCCATTCATCAGAGAGCCTTCACCGTGGTGATCTTCGTTCCATCAGGGTCGAACGTGTGGACCGCACAGGCCATGCAGGGATCGAAGGAATGGATGGTGCGGATGACTTCGAGCGGGTGCTCAGCCTGAGCAACAGGGTTTCCCAGCAGCGAGGCCTCGTAGGGGCCAGGCGTGCCGTCGGCGTCGCGCGGACTGGCGTTCCAGGTGGTCGGGACGACGGCCTGATAGTTCTCGATGATGCCGCCCTTGATCACCAGCCAATGCGACAGCGCACCGCGAGGCGCCTCATGGAAGCCCATCCCCTCCACGGCCTCTTTCGGGAACACCGGCGGTACGAACGTGGTGGCGTCGCCGCCCAGGACGTTGTCATAGAGAAGCTGCCAATGCTTGACGGCCAGCTCCGAGAGCACCGCTGCCCGGATCGCGCGCGCCGCATGCCGTCCGAGGGTCGAGTGAAGCGTCTCCACTCCTACCTTGACGCCGGCGATCGCCGCTACGTTC
>JANMSA010000043.1:0-2376 GCA_031388865.1 Acidobacteriota bacterium
GAAGAGAAAAGCCGGGGTGTTCGGCCGCGCAGCGACACCGGCTATCGAAATGACGGACTGAGAATCAGGAACCGGGCTATGGAATCTGCCGTTCTGTGGAAAGCCGCGATGAGGCCGCGCCTTCCCACAGGACTTGGAAAACGCTACCGCGTTTCCCACAGCTCCCACAGCCCCCGCCAGCGACCCTGACAGAAAGATCAAACGGCCGAGATGAGGCGACGACGAATCGTCGCGTCGAACGATCAACAATCAACGCCAGGAGGGGGGATTTTTAAGTGACCACCCGGGGGGGAATTAGAGTGACCGTTGACAACGACGACCTCGCGTCTCGACAACTGCTTCATCACGACTCAGTCGAGCGCAAGCGGATCTCGAACAACTTCGGCCAGAGTTTGCCGGTGACGAACAGTCGGTCGCTAGCCGGGTCGTACGCGATGCCGTTCAGCACCGCGTCCGGGTTGCTTGCGGCGTTAGCATCGACGAGGCCGGAGAGGTCCACCCATCCTGTGACCCGGCCGTCGCGCGGGTCGATGCGTGCCACGCCGTTGGAGCGCCAGACGTTTGCGAAGATCTCGCCCTTGACGTACTCGAGCTCATTGATCTGGTCCAGCGGTTTTCCGCTGCGCGTCACGGCGATCGTCCGCCGGACGCGGAACGTAGCCGGGTCGATGAATCGAATGACGTTCGACCCATCGCTCAGCAGCAGCGACTGGCCGTCGTGGGTGAGCCCCCATCCTTCTCCGTCGTACGCGAACTCGCCGGTCCTCTCCAGCGTTTTCGCGTCGTACACGAACCCCCTCCCGCCCTTCCAGTTCAATTGATAGATCTTCCCGCCGAAGAGGGTCATCCCCTCCGCGAAATGCGGCGGCGGTACGTAGGTGACCTGGAGAATGTTTCCGGTCTGCAACGCCACCCGTCGCACTGTGGAGAGTCCTTCCAGCCCGGTGCTCTCCACGAGCGCGCCGTCGTGGAAGATGAGGCCCTGCGTGAACGCGGTCGGGTCGTGAGGAAAGGTCCTGACCAATTCGTACCGGTAGACGGGAACCCCGTCCGGCGAGCTGTTGCAGCTCAGCCCGAACAGGGTGGCGAGCAGAAGGACGGCGATGTTGCGCATGGACAAGAGAGCGCTCCTAGAAAGTGAACGTACGGCCGACGTGCACCGCGTCGACGGGGCCGAAGCCGAATGAAGTGGGGATCACGTTCGCGGTGCGCGGCGTGAGCGGAAGGTCTTCGAGGCCGTAGGACTTGGCCACGGCGCGAACGCGCAGCGCGGCAGTGGAGCGCGTCACCAGGCGCAGCTCGAAGCCTTCGGGCGGCGGCGCGAGATAGGTCGTCCCCCATCGGGCGTTCGGCAGGCGCTCGGCCTGGATCGAACGTCCGTCGACGGTGGCCGCAAGAAGCGGCGCCGGCTCAGTGAGAAAAACGCGCAGCACCGCGACGTCGCGGGACGGCCGCACGCGCAGCGTTACCGTGCGTACGCCGTTCGTGGTCACGTCGCCAAGCTCCTCGACGGCGGGTGTGGCGAACCGCACCACCGGCGCGGCCGTGCGCCAGACTTTCCAGTCGGTGTACGGGATGAAATCGGTCATGCCGTCGGTCTGCGTGTTGGCTTTAAAGAACGACGCGCGCCACGCGTCGGTGGGCTCGCTCTGCGCAATCCAGTACGAGCGGCCGTCGTCGCCGTCGAATCCATACTCGACGCTGGTCATCATCGGATCGGCATCCGTCCCGGCGGGATTCGAGAGCGCGGCGGCGAACAGCACGATCCCGCCGAACAGCATGGCCATCGCCACCTTGCGCATTTGTGCGAGCGTCGACGTCGCCAGGCCGAAGAGCAGCATGACGAAGATCAGCGACGCAGACGCGCCGCGGATCGTGAGGATGATGAAACTCCAGTTGACCCAGGGGACGAGCAGGAACACCGCCGCGACGAGCGCCGGCACGAGCATGGCGAAGTGCCACGCCGGGTGCGTTTCCGCGCGGCCCCACCATGCAACGGCGGGCGGCGCGAGCAGGAGCAGCAGGGGCCAAGTCAGGAGATAGGTCGCCTCGGGCAGCACGAAGGTGGTCACGACGAGCGCCGCCAGCCACACCAGAGCTGCGCCGAGCGTCCGCTCCGCGCGGTTGGCCTTTGACACGATCGATCCATACACCACCAGCGCGAGCGCGAGGCCGATCACGAGAAAGGCAACGCGATAGAGCATCGCCACATGCGGCTCGCCCGCGGTGATGAGGCGGTAGTCGGGATGCACCATCCTCACGGCACGCGCGAGCAGCTCGATGGCCACCGGCACCGCGACCAGCACGGACGCGAAGGCCGCGGCGGCGCGCAGCGTGCCGCGCCAGCCGATCCGCCGGCGGCGCCGACCGGCGGCG
>JANMSA010000059.1:0-2249 GCA_031388865.1 Acidobacteriota bacterium
AGGCGCTGGAGCTCGCGACGCTCGGTGGAAAGCCGGGCCGCGTGTCCGTCTATAGTCTCGCCCGGCGTCAGCAGACACCACGTCCATCGCACGACACGAGATAGGGGAGTCATCATGAGAAGTGCCACCTGGGTCTTTGTCAGTGTCATCGCCATCGCGCCAGCGCTCCAGAACACCCCGACGCAGCCGTATCCGACGCACACGCGGCCGGCGCTCCCCTACCCAGACAAGGTCAAGCCGGTCACGGTTTGTGGTGACAAGGACGAATCCCAGGACGTCGAAACCTACAAAGGCGATCTGGAAGTCGACAGGGCCTATGTCGACGCGCGCGAGCCCTCGACCCTGCAGTTTCAATGGCTCGACGCCACCGCGATGGCGCAACGCTTCCCCGATCACTCGTATGGGAACGTCCCGTCCGTGCGCTGGTGCAGCGGCACGTTGATCACCGAACGGCTGGTCCTGACCGCGGGACACTGTTTCGACGTGCAGCAGGACCAGAACTCGTGGATTTCTCCATACAGGAACGTCAATGGACAGCCGCAGTTCCTGCAGCCGGCGCAACTCGCGACCTTGCAGGTGGCGAACTTCCGCTATCAGGTCAACGGCGCGACGGGTGCGATCCGCCAGGCCGACGTCTACCCGATCGTGAGGCTGGTCGAACACCGTCTGGGCAATCTCGATTACGCGATCGTGGAACTGGGGCCGAATGCCCAAGGACAGCACGCGTCAGCGAAGTACCCGCTCACCCGCGTGATCACCCGCGCGCCGGTCAACAACGAGGTGATCGCCGTGCTTCAGCATCCTCAGGGCAATCCCAAGAAGGTCGAAGCGGGTCACGTCAAAGTGACACAGGGATCATCGGTCTACTATGCCGACATCGACACCCATGGCGGGTCGTCCGGCTCCGGCGTGCGCGACAACACCGGAGCAGTCCTCGGCGTGCACACGAACGGCGGCTGCGAGGCGACCGGAGGGGCGAACCGGGGCGTGACGACGAAAGCGATCGGCGCGGTCTCCAGCATCTTCTAGGACGTGGTGACATGAACCGGACGTGTGCCGCACCGATCGTCGGGCTCCTGCTCTGCGCGGCGAGTGGACGGACCGCGGCGCAGACCTCCTACGAAGTACGCGGCGTCACCATGCTGCCGGCGGAGGCACGCATCTCCATGGCGCGCTTGGGAAAGCCGTCCTGGGAAATCGTGCCTCCGGGCGGAGCCACGCTCCGTTCGCTGCTCCACTCCGTGTGCGGCGCGGGACAGGGACCACAAGTCGACCGCGAGTTGGAGAACCTCGTTCTGCGACTGAACGGCGGCACGACGGTGGACAGGAAAGTGGAAGAGGGGGCCGCGGTCGCGATCCCGTTCTGCCTCAAACTCGAGCGCAGGGTCAAGGTGACGGTGGAACCGGGCGACACGCTGGAGGGCCTGCTGCTCGAACACTACGGCCTTGCCGGTAAGCGGACCCTGAACGAAACGTTCGAGCTCAATAACACGGGCCGCCGTTGGTCGAATCTCCAGGAGTTCAGCCGCGAACTGAAGCCGGGGCAGGAAATCGTGCTTCCGTACGCAACGGCCGAAGCGGTGTTCACCAGCGGGACAATGCCTCTGGGCCCCGTAAAGCGTCCCACGCCAGAAGCCGCCCCAGTGCTTCTCCCCTGGGGCGGCGGCGCTCCCCAGGTGCCGCCACCCCCACCTCCGCCGACCCTGCACGAGATCATCGCCGCCACTGACTCTCCAAAGGCGGCCCTGGTCGAGGCGACGGCCAAGGTAGTGCCCCCGCCGCCTCGAAGCGACGTCGAGTTCAACTACGTACGATTCGTATCCACCACCGAGAGCGCCCAGTGGTGCCCCAGTCCGTCGGGGGACGCGTCGCCGTTCGATGTGGCGCTCCTGAAGCGGCGTTTCGAGGTAGAGACAAAGACTGCCAGCGCGTTCTTGATCGCAGGCCCCAACCTGATCGGGGTGATCGACAGCGGCATCGCCGCGGTCGACAAGCCCCCTTTCGGCCGGTTCCTCAGCGCCAATCCCGCCGAGGCTCGGGGAGATCCCGGGATCGACAACGATCGCCCCGAGAACGATTTCATCGACGACATCTACGGCATCAACTTCAATGCCGCCGCCTCCAACGGATCAGTACTCCACTACCCGAAGACGGTGGACCCGGACTTCGATCATGGAACGAAGGTCGGCACGATCGTGCTTGGCGGCCCGGCATGGCTGAATGCGTGGCCTACCAGTCGACCGCCGTGG
>JANMSA010000082.1:0-2884 GCA_031388865.1 Acidobacteriota bacterium
TGGTGCGAACGACGGATCCTCATCGCTGAAGTTTCACGCCGGGTTTCCGGAAGCTCTCATTCACGCGTTCGAACCAGTGAGCACGACGTTCGAGACCCTTGCCTCCAACGTCGGAACGGTTCAGCAGATCCGCTGTCATCAACTTGCCGTCGGAGAGTCTTCCACCACAGCGTCCATCTACGTGACGCAGCATTCCACGACCAGCTCCCTGATCCGGCCGGAATCTTCCCTCCGCGAAGAAGTCGTAGCGGTGACAACGGTCGACGCGTTTGCAGCCGATCAGCGGTTGCCGAAGATCGACCTGCTCAAGATCGATACGGAAGGTTACGACCTCAACGTCCTTCGCGGGTCGAGGGGCATGTTCGCGCGGGAAGCGATCCATTTCGTCCTCGTCGAGGTCGGTTTCCACCGTCATGACTCGCGTCACGTTCTCTTCGACGACGTGAGAGATCTCCTCGAGGGCTCAGGCTTCAGCGTCTATGGGTTCTACGATCAGCAGCTCGAATGGTCTGGAGAAAATCGGCTGCGGTACGCGAACGTCTGCTTTGCTCATGCGTCCGTCGCCGCGATGCGGAGCGCGTAGAGGGCGAGAGGAATCTTTGACGATCACGCATAAGACGGACATCCTTCGCTGATGAGTGACCTCGTCACGGTCATCGTCCCTGTTTACAACCGTCCGACC
Source organism: Acidobacteriota bacterium (assembly GCA_031388865.1). Classification (GTDB taxonomy): domain Bacteria; phylum Acidobacteriota; class Thermoanaerobaculia; order Gp7-AA8; family Gp7-AA8; genus QHVT01. The sequence goes on from JANMSA010000082.1 coordinate 683, forward strand.
CTCCTTCGGCGCGCCGTCGCGAGCGCACTCGCTCAGACATACCGGCCGATCGAGATCATCATCGTGGACGATGGCTCGACGGACGACACACCCGCAGCGATCACTGAACTCGAGCGCCGACACGCGGAAGTGCGGGCGATCCGCCGGCCCAACGGCGGCGCGGGGCTGGCGCGGGAATCCGGCCGCACCGCGGCTGCAGGCACGTTCCTGCAGTATCTCGACAGCGACGACCTGCTGTTGCCGCACAAGCTGGCCGTGCAGGTCGCGGCGCTCGCCGCGCACCCTACCGCCGGCGTCGCTTACGGCCGCACGCGTTACCGCGATCCGGACGGTGCAGTAATTCCCTGCACGTGGAAACGGCTTCTGCACGGTGAAGAAACGATCCTCCCGCATTTTCTCCTCGGCCGGCTTTGGGAAACGGTGACGCCTCTCTACCGTTCCTCGGTCGCTGCTCAGGCTGGACCATGGTCGGCCCTTCGCCTGGAAGAAGACTGGGAGTACGACTGCCGCGTAGGAGCGCTCGGAACCACACTTACGTTCGTCGACGACGTCGTCGCGGAACACCTGGATGAAGCACCGGACCGCCTCTCCCGCGGATCGGCCCTCGATCCGAAGCGACTCGTTCATCGGGCGGAAGCACATATCCGCGTGTACGAGCATGCGCGGCGAGCGGCGATCGGCCCCGAAACACCCGAGATGCAGCGATATGCCCGCGAGCTGTTTCTGCTCGCGAGACAGGCAGGTGCGGCGGGCCTGGTCCGCGAGTCGAGGGAGCTCTTCACCATCGCTCGTGAAGCCTCGGGGGCAAAACGAAATGCGATGCAGTTCCGGCTCTACGCTGCTGCGGCCCGCATCGTCGGTTGGTCCGTCGCCGGAAGGCTGGCCTGCGCGTCCGACAGGCTGCGCTCATGACTTCTCCAGCCGCACGGATCAACGTGCTCGACGGAGCAGCGCGCTTCGCGCATCATGGGCGCTAGATGACGCGTTCCTTCCGACACTGGACACCGCGCTACGTCGCCGACCGCGTCGCGGTGGCCTTGAATGAGCGGACCCACCCGGACTGGCCGTGGCTCACGCGAGACGCGGTGCACATCATCGGATCTCTGCTCCGCCCCAAAGACGTGGGAATCGAGTTTGGGTCCGGCCGAAGCACGCTCTGGTTTGCCCGGCAGTGCCGTCAGCTGACGAGCATCGAAAGTAGCGCAGAGTGGTACGAGCGAGTCGCCGCGATGCTCTCCGCCGGCGCGGTGACGAACGTGACATTGCTGCACCGGGTGCAGCCCGACTATGCAAAGACGGCTGCGGATGCTGCGGATGCGTCTCTCGATTTTGCGCTGGTGGACGGCATCGCCCGTGACGCGTGCAGTGTGGCGCTGGCGCCGAAGCTCAAGGCCGGTGGATTCCTCGTGATCGACAACATCAACTGGTACGTTCCCAGCGTTTCCCGCGCCCCTGCTTCTCAGCGCACCCGCTACGCCACTCCGATCTGGGAGCAAGCGTTCGAACACGACTTCGCGGCGTGGCGTCGCATCTGGACGACGAACGGCGTCACGGACACGCTGATCCTCCTGAAACCATGAAGATCTCCGTCGTCATGGCCGTCTACAACGGTGCGGCCCGGCTGGCCACGACACTCGACAGCATCCTGACGCAGACCGAGCAGGATCTCGAGGTCATCACTGTGGACGACGGTTCGACGGACGGCACCGCGGCCATTCTCGACCAGGCTTCGTCGAGCGACACACGCGTCCGGGTCATCCATCAGGGCAACCAGGGCCTCACCCGCTCTCTGATCACCGGATGTGCCGCGGCTCGCGCTCCTTACATCGCCCGTCACGATGCAGGGGACTGGTCGGATGCGCAACGCTTCGAGAAGCAGCGCCGCGCGCTTGATGCCGACGCGTCGCTGGCGTTCGTCTCATGCGCGACGGAGTTCGTCGGCCCCGAAGGCGAGTCGCTCTATGTGACGCGAGGCACAGGGAGGGCAGACCGGCCGATCCGGATCATCGACCTGGAGAGTCCCACCGGCGTTCAGGACGGTCCTTCCAGTCACCCTTCCGTGATGTTTCGCACGGATGCATATTTTCGGGCTGGTGGATATCGCGACGCGTTCCACTACGGACAGGACTGGGACCTCTGGTACCGGCTGGCCGAACAAGGCGCGTTCCAGCTGATCGACGAGGTCCTCTACCACGCGGTGTT
>JANMSA010000098.1:0-7716 GCA_031388865.1 Acidobacteriota bacterium
GATCCCGTCATTGTCTACTCGACCTATCTCGGCGGCAGCAGCGAGGACGAAGCGGCCTCTGTCGCTGCTGACAGCAGCGGCTACGCGTACATCACCGGCAAAACGCAGTCTCTCGATTTTCCAGTCGCTTCGCCCAAGCAGAAGAAGAACATCGGGTCGTTCGACGTCTTCGTCACGAAGCTCAATACGCTCGGCAGCCAGCTGGTCTATTCGACCTATCTCGGAGGCGAGAACGAAGATGGGGGCTGTGGAATCGCCATCGACTCTGCGGGGGCGGCGTACGTAGCCGGATATACGAAGTCCGTAAAGTTTCCCGTCACTGCGCAGGGCGGAGGGGCACCCTTGCAGCCCGCCCTGAAAGGTCCCTACGATGCATTCATCGCAAAGCTCGGTCCGGCCGGGAACGTCCTCACGTACTCGACGTACCTCGGGGGGAGCAGTAACGAAGTCGCACACGGAATCGCTCTGGACGGGGCGGGCAACGCGAGTGTGGCCGGCATCACACAGTCCTCAGACTTCCCGACGCGTTATCCGATGCAGGCGGTGCTGAAGGGACTATCCGACCCGTTCGTCTCCAGAATCAATCCAGCCGGCTCGGCACTCGTTTTCTCAACGTATCTCGGCGGAAGCGACAACGACCGGGCGTACGGAGTCGCGCTCGACGCGAAGAACGACCTGTACATCACCGGCACGACGTCATCGGCGAACTTCCCCGTGAAGAGTGCGGACCCCAAGGGTCCAGCACAGCCGCTCTACAGCGGCAGCGAGGATGGATTCGTCGCGAGACTGCGGTTCTCCTCCGTCGTCAACCCACCGTTGGTCATTCAGATCTATGGCACATTTCTCGGCGGTATCGAGGCGGACAGGCCGGCGGGTGTCGCCGTTGATCAGGCCCAGAACGCGTACGTGACCGGTGAAACCGAGTCGGCGAGTTTTCCAACCACGCCAGGCGCGATCCAGCCACAGTTCGGCGGCAGCGTTGAAGATGGTTTTGTGACCAAAGTCAACCGTTCAGGGTCCGCTCTCTTGTACTCGACGTTCATCGGCGGCAGTGGCTGGGACAGCGGACAGGCAATCGCGGTGACACCGGCCGGACTGGCGACCGTCGCCGGCTGGACGAATTCGCCGAACTTCCCGCAGAAGAATGCAGTGCAAGGGGTGCAGAGCCAGTACAACGCATTCGTGATGCAGCTCAATTCGCTGGGCAGCGGATTCGTCTACTCGACCACTTACGGCGGGTCTGGAATGGACGTGGCCCGCGGAGTTGCTCAAGGCGGTTCTGCGACTACAATCGTGGCCGGCTTTACCAACTCCAGCAACTTTCCCCATGTGTCGCCGGACCCTGCCGGGCCTGTGCAGCCGGCGATCGCGAGTCCGAGTCCGGGGCGTGACGCGTTCGTATTCAAACTGGGGCTGACGCCGCTCGTCTTCGTGGCGAGCGGCGGGATGGTGCAGCAGCGGAAGTTCCAGCGGGCGGGGAACGATCATTTCATTCTCGAGGGTCGTATCCGGCTCGACGCGCGCATGAACGTCAGCGACATCGCCGGCGAAGACATCGTCATCACTGTCGGCGACTTCAGCCAGGCCATTGCCGGTAGCGCATTCAGGAGGGTGCGCGACGGATTCATGTTCTCGAATGGCGAGTCCGGGCTCAAGCTCGTGCAGATTCAGGAGGACGGTACCGTCCGCATCGTGGCCTCCGGAATCGATCTGGGCGCCCTCCGTCTGCCGGGTTCGGTCGTGTTTCAGATTCAGATCGGCAATCAGTTCGGCAGCAGTTCCCTGTCGCTGGACGCGACTGGTCGCATTCTGCCAGAGGTTTCCGGGCTCTGACTCAGCAGTTCGGAAGAGTTGCGCCTCTCCCCGCCGCCCACGAGCCCTTGCGGTCAGGCCTTCGTTTTCGCTCTGCTAACGTCGTTCGGTGTTTCGCGCGATCTTGATTGGTGACGAAAACGTCCGTCCGCCACTTTTCATGGATCCAATGTACGTTCGACTGCCCGCGACACCGAGAATCATACGAATGGGTCAGAACTTCTTTCTCCTGGTCCCTGCACGACACGAACAAGAAAGCTGGGGGCCCACGCTCCTCCCCTCCATGCCGCAAACCGACAGATGAACGAGGTTTACTTCGACACGATCTTCGCCACGCCGACGGACGTCCAGACGTGGCCTGCAGTGTTCGCAATCATCTCGGCCTATGCGACGACGGGAGAGCTCTGGCCGGACGAGGTCAATCGAGCGGCGGACGCCGAGTTGGAAAAGGAACTTCGGTCACGAGGTTTCCGCCTGGAGAGGATCACAGGCTCATCACCGGATGGCGTGCACTCCGAACCGAGCTGGGCGGCCGAGATCGCCCTCGATGAAGCTCTCGAAATCGCTTCGCATTTCAAGCAGAGGGCGATTTACTACGTTCGCCACGACTTGCTCACCGTCGTTGATGTGAGTAGCCGGGAGGCGATCGATCTGGGCTCATTCCGGTCTTGCCTGAGCACTGCGATGTAAAGAAGGCACCTCTGTGCCACCTCCGCGGTCCTCGGTGGCTTTCCGGTCAACACGCACAGTCCGCGTGACCAAGCGGTGTCGCGTTGTGGACGCATCGCGTGTGCCTCGACCGCAAATCGCGCGAAGGACAGTCGAAAAACAAAGCACAAAGGCCTGGCCCCAACCAACGCGCGCCCAAACAACACACGCGCGCTCGAGCTCTACCGGCGCCTCGGGTTCCAGATCGATATGCATCGCATGCTGAAACTCCTCGCCTGAGTTCCCGACGCGCGCGGACGTTGCGCAGCGCGAACGCCGAAGTGGATCCCCATACGGAGGCCGATACTCGCGAGCACGGTCTGGAAACTGGAGCGGGCGAAGGGATTCGAACCCTCGACCAAGAGCTTGGGAAGCTCCTACTCTACCAACTGAGCTACGCCCGCCTGATGTTGCTAACCGCCTCTCTTCTCCGATAGATACAAGCGCCTGCGAGGCACCGAATACGCGGCCGGCATTGTAACACGTCATCTCTGTCCACGGCGGTCAACGACGGTCGGAAAGCGCAGAATAGACACCTCAATGGACACCTGAATCACTAGCAATACTGGTGCGAATGGCAGGATCTCCTTGCGCCGGCGTCGTGCGCCGCGGAGGCCGAGATGCACGGGACCAAAGGTGATGCGCAACGCCGCGCGGCTCTTTTCGTCATCACTCCTTGCTGGCAATGATGAGGAACATGCGCAAGCGCTGCTGTTGCGCTTTCATCTCGCGCATCATGTCGACCGCGACCTTGACGCCTCGACCGCGTTCATTTCGGTGAGATGTCGCTGTCGGTCCTGTACCGCGTGGTGCAGGTACAACTGCTTGGCGTAGATCGACGCGTGCACACGCTGTGGCAGTCTCATCCTGGTGTCAATTCTCTCCCATCACTCCAACCTGCGCCTCCCCGTGAATGTTGAGCGGCAACTCGTCCGCTGCATCGTCACGCCACGCATGCATGGCATTCATCACTCCGACTACCGCGAGGAGACGGACAGCAACTGGTCGAGCCTACCCTCCTGGTGGGACCTGGATCCACGGCACCATGAGACTAGCCGTCGAGTAAGCGCGATCGCAACCGGCGTTCCCGCGTATCAGCAGGCGGAGGACGTGACGCTCGGCAGGATCACCGCGCTTCCGTTCAGCGAACAGCGTGAGGACTGGAAGACAGTCGATGGCGTTCCGCAGATCAGACGGCCGGCCGCGGTGCGCGTAACGCCACTCACCGGTGCCTGAGGAACAACACGAACTTCAAGCCCAGCAGGAAGAGCGGTGCGCTGTGCATTACGAGATCGAACCAGTCGAGCGGCCGCTTCAAGGTCCCACTGAAGAGCATCCGCCACTTCTGCAGGAAGTGTGACTCACCAGGCGGAATGACCGCGAAGACGATCGCGGCGAGTGCGATCATCCACCACGGAACTTTCTCCAGCCAGTCGAACATGCCAGGTCAGCCACGAGTCTGGCGAGCAGGCGCCTGCGTCACGGTAACAGAGCTCGTCGCTCGGCCGAAGTTGCCGCCACGCACATCACTAGCATTGAACTCGATGGTGTACGTGCCGGAGGCGAGTGCGGGGAGCGTAGCACCATATGTGCTCGGCTCACCGGCGTACGTCAGTGGCACTTCCTTCACGAAGACGCCGCCGCGAAAAATGCGAGCGGCAACGGCGAGGTGATCTGCGTCCCACAGACCTCCCGGTTCGGTCGGGCACCCGCACGTCATCGTGACCTTCGCACGCAGCTGGATCGGCTGTGCGACTTGAGCCGTCATCGCCTTCGGCACATCGACGATGAAGCCGGCGATTTCCAGAAGTACACCTTCACCTTCAAGGTGACGGCCTGGCAGCAGCAACATCGTGCGTGATGCGCGCTGCATCGCCTGCGGATACTTGAGCGGGCCTTCCGCCGTGATCTCGACCACAGTCGGACGCGCGATTTCGAGCGTTGCCCGAAATGCAGCAGCACCGTCGGTGCCGTAGACGACGGCACCACGTGCTCTCGGCTCCTGCATGATGCGCTTCGTGTCACCTGTACCGCCCGTCTGGAGCCCCGACGCCAGCACCTTTTTGCTTTCCACATCGCGGATCGTGATGCGAGCACCGCCAACGCCGTCGCCGACGACCTTCGCGTCCCGAGAGACAGCGCGGACTATGACCCGCGTGGAAGCGGCCTCGGCAATCGTGCTGCATGCGATGAGTACGAGCGTGGCGGAAATGAGAGCAGATGAAGAACGCGAACGAATCATGTCTCAACGAAAGAAGCTGAGCCGCCAACCTATTCCTACTTGCGCATATGCCGCATCGTGGCTCGCGTCATGCAGCGGCCGTTCCGATGAGAGACGAAACCGTAGGGCAACCGAGGAGAGTGAAATGGGATTCGTAACCTTCATGCGCAGTATCGCCGGACGACTCCTGCGCGTCATCGCCGGCATCGTCATCATCTGGCTCGGATTGACACAGATGCAGCCGCCGTGGTCGTACCTCGTCGCGGTCGTCGGCGTCGTTCCGATCCTCGCAGGGCTGATGAACTTCTGCCTGCTCGGACCGCTGTTCCACGTCGATCTGTGGGGTCGGCCAAAAGGCGCCACGGTCACCGAATGAACACAGGACGCGAACAAAGTGAACACAACGAACGAGCATCGCTTCCCTCCGGCCCCCGGCTTCATCACCGGTGCCGCACTGGCCGGCTTTTTCGGCGGAATCGTGCTCCATCAGATCCTGCAGTGGCGTAGATGATCTGCATTGAGACCCACTGTATCGTCAAGATCGTAGAGACAATGGAACAGCAGAATGTCCACGACGGCTTGTCCCATCTCGCTATGTGAGTTTCTGATCGGCCTGGGCATCCTGCGCACCAAGCTCCGCAGGCAACAATTTCGTGGCGGGTCGCTTCCGGGGCGCCGTCGTCTTCAGAGCAGGTGTCTTCAACGTAGTGGAAGGCATCATCGCTCACCACATTCTGGGCATTGTGAGCACAGACGAAGGAGCCGAACCGATGACCGAGGCACGCAGTTACGGGATACGAAGAACGGTACCGCTCGCATATGACGAAGCAGTCGAGCAGACGAAGCGGGCCTTGCAGGAGCAGGGCTTCGGCGTGTTGTCGGAGATCGACATGCGGCAGAAGCTCAAGGAAAAGCTCAACGTCGATTTCAAACGCTACGTCATCCTCGGCGCGTGTAACCCGCCACTCGCGCACAAGGCGCTGCAGGCCGAACCCGAAATCGGTCTGCTGCTCCCGTGCAACGTGATTGTCTACGAAGCAGGAGAAGGCGAATCGGTCATCTCAGCCGTCGACCCCGATGCGATGCTGGGAATCGTCGGCGACAACCCGGTCGTGGCGGAGGTCGCGCGGGACGCAAGGCAACGCCTCGAAGCAGCACTCGCAGCCATCGTCTGATGGCTGCGGGTGCTAATGGTTTGGCTGGCGTGGTGCGCGCGCGTCCGCTGAACGAGTCACAAAACTCCCATCCCATCCCATCCCGATCGGCCCGGCAATGCAGGACTTCGCCAGCGTGACGGCCCGCCGAATGTCGTGGCTTGCGACCGCGGGTGCGATGGGAGCGCTGATCCTACAAAACGACGGGTCCCGAAGGATGGGACCGAGGTGACAGTCATTTCCAAGCCGCGCCTGACTCCCTGACCGCGACGTTGCACAACCGGTGATCAAGGGTTCAACGCAACGGCGATCTGCCTGACTACTTCGTCTGGATGCCGAACATACATATTGTGATCACCTGGAAGAAAGATGAGCTTCGCGCCGGTCTCGGCGGCAATCGCTTCCAGCCGGTCGCGGTCGGTGATGCGATCTTCGGTGCCGTGAAGAATCGTGACCGGCAGGGACGCGAGAGTGCGGAGCGTCTGCTCCATCTTCGACTGCAGCACCACGTTGCGCAGCGTGCGATCGAAGGACTCCCAGCGATGCAGCACGGCATCCCGTGCAACTGCGGGAGGGACGTCGGGCTCCAGTCGCGGTGCAAATTTGAAAAGCAGCGGCCGAAAGGCGCAGACCAGATCACAGCTGGCCCGGGCCCAGAAGCGCTGGACGGAAAACATCTCCGCCATCGGCGACATCTCTTTGATTCTCGACTGCGCCTCGCCCTCGGACCGGAACATGGGGGCGTTGAGCACGATCAGACCGGAGACCTCATTGCGGTAGCGGCCCGCATACTCCGCCGCCAGAATTGCACCCATGGAGTGGCCGACGATGGTCGCGCGCTGCCCGCGGATGCTCGGCTCGACCGTCCGATGAATGGCATCGAGGTGGGTGGCAACATCATAGGAGGCATCCACAGGCCATGGGGACTCTCCGAAGCCGAGGAGATCGACGATGATGATCTGGTGGTTCCCCGCGAGCTGGCGAATCTGCGGCTCCCAGTAGCGCCCCGAGCCTCGAAAGCCGTGAAGGAAGATGACCGGCGCACCCGAGCCGACCACGCTGATATGCAGTTTGTCACCAAGGTCTCGAACCCGCCGGTTGTGCGTTGCGCGGGTGGTGCGCGCCGCAATCTCAACGGCGACGACGATTGCCGCCGCAATTCCGAGCGCGACGCCGATTCGCCTGGAAATCGTCCGCCTTCGTTTTGTGTTTGCCCGATCAGCCATGTCCCTTCCAATCATTTTGCTCGCCGTCATTGCCAGCTGGTTCGTGCTCAACCGTTTTGTCTTGCCCCGTTTCGGAATCGCCACGTGACTGGCCCGACCCTGCCGCGTGGCGGCTGAGAAATCGAAGCTTCAGAGTGTTGGAGAGATTGAGTCCGGGCCGCCGCCTTCACGCCAGTCATCCCGCTGAGCGACGAGCGGAAGAAGCTGGATGCGCGTAAAGCTGACGTCTGCCGGTGCGCGATAGGCTGGAACGCCAATGCGGATGGTTTCGTCTGGCACATCGAGACGCAGCGTGCCATGCATGACGTCCCACACGGAGAGCAGGCTTGACCAGTTGCTGTTGGTCTCTCCCCGCCGATCCGAGTGATGGATGCCGTGCATCCTCGGCGTCACGAAAACACGCACCATCATCCCCTCGAACTTCCGAGGAAGGCGCAAATTGCCGTGATGGAAAAGAATCGACGCGAAGAGAATCGTCTGCCACAGCCACACCGAGAAAGGCGTGGCTCCGATCAGGATGATCTGGAGTGCCCGGTAGAAGACCGAAAGCGTCAACTCGCCGAAATGAAAGCGCAGCGCTGTCGACGAGTCGAGA
>JANMSA010000128.1:0-4328 GCA_031388865.1 Acidobacteriota bacterium
GGTACTCGCTGACCGCCACAGGGCCTTTACGGCCGGGCTGATAGCCCGGCGCATCGATGTCGACGTTCCAGGCACCGGTGACCATCCCCAGCGCTGACCAGCGGCCCTTGTCGTTTGCTTTCACCACGATCGGCGCGGTCGAGCCGTCGGCAACGTTGATCGTGATGGTCGCTCCGCTGACCGGTTTGCCGGTGTCCTTGTCGACGACCTGCCCCTGCAGTCGCCCCTTTCCCCGGACCTGAGCGGCCGCGGGCATGCTCGTGAGAAGGATGAGTACGGCGACCGTCATGGTGGAAAACCTGCGCATGTGTGCCTCCTGTGGTTTGCGTGGCATGGAACGCGATCGGATTGGCGAACCTTCCCCGGGCGATTCCGCTGCCAAAAAAAACCGCCGGGGTTTCCCCCGGCGGTTTCAGTACGGCAAGGTGTGACGACTAGAACGTGAGGCGGGCGCCGAGGCGGATGACCCGCGGCGACTGCAGCTCGGTGATGCGGTTCCCCTCGGCGCGATTCAAACGGATGTTGCGCTGAAGGATGGTCTGCTCATTCATGATGTTGAAAATGTCCGCTGAGACCGTGGCACCCACGGGGCCGAAGCGGAAGTCTTTAGCCACGCGGAGGTCGATGTTGAGGATGTCCTCGTGGCGGTTTTCCGTGACGCCGTCAATCAGGAGGAACTTGAAGCCCTCGCTCGTATTCTGGCGATGGGTATAGGGGATCGGATACCCCTGACGGCCGTTCACGTTGAAGCCGACGGTGGTCTCGATGACCGGAACCTGGTAGGCGCCCGTCAGGTTGAACGCCCACTCGGAGTTGATGTAAACGCCGCCCTTGTTGCCGCTGCCGGTACCAGAGCCTTCGATGACGTCCGCGCCGTCGCAGACGGTGCAGCCGGTACCGCCGAGTTGCACGGTCGGATCGTAGTACCCATTCTCACCGACTTCCTGGGTCCAGTCCTGAAGAGTCACGCCAGCGCGCATCATCCAGCGATTCTCCATCCGCTTGGTGGCGGTGAGCTCGAGGCCGGAGTACTGCTGGGTGTAGTCGGGGCGGTTGGTGATGACGGAGTAGGTTGGCGGAGCGACGCCCGGCTTGAGTTTGTAGTACGCCGGCCGGGCATAAGCTGAGCCGTCAGGCCTCTTGAACGCGGTCTGCGCGGCGGCAGGCACGAGCTCGTAGTCGCTGAACGAGTAGAAGTTGTTTGAGCCCCGGGTCTTTTCCGGGCGGAAATAGACAAAGTCGTCGAGCTTCCGGTAGCTGTAGGTCGCACCGACCACGAAGCTGGAGAAAAGCTCACGCTCGATCCCGAAGAGCAGCTCATCGGTCTTGGGCGGTTTGATGTCCTTATCCCAGCGACGGACTGCGACGGTCGGGTTCGCGGGATCGATCCCCCCCCACGCGAGGACACCGGTGTCGAGATCGAGCTCGCCTGAATCGACGCGGCGATTGCCGTTGACGTCTGTGAAGTAATAGTAGAGGTAGTTGTAACCGAGCGGCGAAGCGGCGTAGACACTCGCGCCGCCAAGCTGATCGGTGTATCGGTTGGCCGCCGCTCGGAGAAGTGTCTTCTTCTCCGATCCGAGGGCGTAGGTCAGACCGAGACGTGGCGAGACGCTGGTCCACTCGATCTCGCCGATGCTGCCGCCGTCGAAATTCACAGCCGGAAGCAAAGTCGGATAAAGCGAGTTCGCAGCCTGGCGGCCGCTCGAGATCGACCCTTTCTGCGAGTCGTAGCGCAGACCAGCCTGGACGGTGAAGTTGCCCAGCATGATGGTGTCGCCGACGTAGAGGTCCATGGCCTGGACACCGTACGTGAACGCCGAGTCGCGCATGATCTGCGCGCCGCCAAAGGCGCCCTTGGTCCCGGCGGCGCCGTAATCGCCGCCGTAGAAGACGATGAGCTGGTTTTGCGGCCAGGCGGTGTTGGAAAGGACTTCTGCATCGCGGTAGCCGAAGCCGAACTTCAGCTCGTGGCTCATTGCCGCGGTGTTGAAGAACGTCGAGCCGTCGAGGCGGTACTGGTCCTGCGGACGCTCGGTGTAGTAGCTCAAGAAGCTGCGCTGCCACTGCCCGAGGTCGACGTCAAAGTAGGCGACGTCTCCTGACACCCCGCACTCGATGGTCGCACAGCCCTTGCCATTGTCAGAGATGAGCTGGAAGCCGCCCTGCACCTTCGAGTAAAGGCCCGTCAGATAGAAGTTCGAGCTGAACACATGCGTGTCCTCGATCTTCCACATCGTCGGTCCCTCGTACGCGGAGTCCTGGTTCCACGCGGTCGCTGGGGGCCGGGACGGACCAACGTTACGACCGAGCTTGACCTTGTTGCCGAGCATGGCCGCGAAGCTGAGGCTGTTGGCCGCGATCGGCTGCGCGTTCGCCTTGACGTTGAACGTTTCCAGTTCGGTCTTGTCGGTGTAGCGAACCTTCTGTCCAAAGGGCTGTCCGACGAAGAGATCAATCTGCTGACTGCTGTAGGCACCCCAGAGCCAGAGACGGTCGCGGATGATCGGACCACCAGCTTCGATGCCCATGTCGCTGATGTTGTCGATCTCGTTGACCGCGCCGAGGTAGTTGCTGGGTCCGAAGACGGTACCGCCGTTGTTGGCCTCTTTGGGGATCTCCGGATCGCTCTGCCAGTCGCCGGAGGTCAACAGGTAGCGCGCCGATCCGTTCAGATCGTTGGTGCCGCGCTTGGTGACCATATTCATCTGCGCGCCGGGCGTCTGGATGCGGACATCCGTGCCGCCCGTCGTGATCTGCACTTCTTCGAACGAGTCGAAGTCGTAGTAGGTCGGCGACGAGCCGAGCGCGCCGACGTCCGTGATGTTCACGCCGTCCACGTTCCAGGAGGTCTGGTCGGAGGTGACGCCTTTGGAGACGTAGCTGGACTGCTGGCCGCTCTCGTTACCGCCGACGTTGATACGGTCCATGAGCACGCCGGGAGTCTGCTGAAGCATGACCCACGGATCGCGACCCGACGGAACGATTTCCATCTCCACCTTGGAGATGGTCGCGCCCGTGCCGGTCTTTCGGACGTCGAGCAGCGGAGCCTCCGCAGTCACGGTGATCGTGTCCGAGACGCTGGGATTCAGCGTCAGAGTCACTTCCGGGCTGCCGCCAAGGCGAAGCCCGATTCCACCGCGCATGGCCGAGCCGTATCCAGCCAGTTCCGCTTTCACGGTGTACGAGCCAGGAGTGAGGTTCGGAAAACGGAACCGACCCTGCCCGTCCGTGACGGAAGTCTGCGGAGCACCGACACCCGTCAGCGTCACCGTCACGCCGGGAAGGGCCGCGCCATCATTACCGAGAACTGATCCAAAGAGATTGCCGCTCTGCGTCTGCCCGAATGCAGTGAATGCCATCAGGGTGGTGAGCAGTGCAGCTCCTGCCGCGCGATACCAATATTTCATACAGTCTCCTTCTTATCCTCAGACGAGATTGTGTGCAGCACTTCAGCCAAATACGTCCCAACTCTCAACCCGTTCTCCGCACTGCAGTTAACTGAAAAGTCTCTGCGCACGGCAACCGCAGAACTTCAGCCGTGCGTTCGATCTCATTCTAAAATCTGTATCTTGAAAACCACTGGAGTGCAGGTTCCAGAAGAGCGATCATTCCGTCGGGAAGACCGTACTCTAGCATCGAAGGATCGTGAAGGAAAGATGAAGAAAACGTCCAAAGGACAAACGCCGCGAGGTCATCGCGGCGTTTGCTGGCCGAGCCTTCCGGCTGCCTACGAGGTTAGCTGTCGGATTCGGGCTGGAAGCCCTACCAGCTTCTGGCTGGATTCACCCCGGACGGTGGCAAGCCGTCGCTAAGTTGGTTCCCCCGTTCCCCGGCGCCGAGGATTAGGCGGCAAGGCCGCCACCAAGAATGGCGACGCGATGGAGTGTACCCGCGCGGCCGGGAGAGTCAACGACAAACTGCGGATGAGGTGGCCGCCCGGACGACTGCCGTAGCGGGGCGCTACTTTGCAAAAGAAAAGGAGTGGTGCCCAGGGACGGAATCGAACCGCCGACACGAGGATTTTCAGTCCTCTGCTCTACCAACTGAGCTACCTGGGCAACTGCCTTCCGAGCACCAACCTGCGTGAGCAGTCACGCTGCGGAAAACGGCGCGGAAGATACCACAGCCGAACCGCGGTGCACGCGGCAGACTCAAAGCGCACGCGTCCGCAAATCATTCCAGATCCAGGCTCGGACGAAACGCGCATAGACAGTCGGCCGGCACGGCCGGCAGCGTGGTTGCTAGCGCTAGTCTCAGGTGCTGTCATCCCGAGCGTGAGTCGAGGGACCTGGGTGGGAGGGGCATCAAGGGCTCATGCCTTGTTG
>JANMSA010000269.1:0-2063 GCA_031388865.1 Acidobacteriota bacterium
AGCTTTTCCCAGTACTGCAGCAGGATTGCGGCTCCCCGCCGCGCCGCCTGTCGTGCGACCTCGATGTCGTTCATCAAGTCGGATTGTACTTGTCGCGGTATGCACGAGTGGCCCTTCTGAAAAGGGAAGACTCGTCAGATGGCGAGTCTTCCCTTTTCAAGAACGCACTCGTGCATACGGCGCCAAGTACAATCCGACTTGATGAACGACATCGAGGTCGCACGACAGGCGGCGCGGAGCGGAGCCGCGATCCTGCTGCAGTACTGGGAAAAACTGAGCAAGGATGACGCGGACCTCAAGGCTCGCAACGACTGGGTCTCGAACGCGGATCGCGAGAGCGAGGCCGCCATCGTCGCAGCCATTCGCGAGCACTGCCCCAATGACGCCTTCCTGGGCGAAGAGAGCGGCATGAGCGCAGCGACGACCAGCGGGCGGACCTGGATCATCGATCCGCTCGACGGGACCTCGAACTACCTCCAGCACTTCCCGTTCTGGAGCATCTCCATCGCACTCCGTCAGAACGGCGAGACTCTCGCGGGCCTGATCTACGAGCCGCTGCGCGATCTGTTCTTCACCGCCGAACGGGGAGGGGGCGCCTACCGCGGCGACACCCGCATGCACGTGTCGTCACAGCAGGGTGTGGAAGGCTCGTTTCTCGCGACCGGCTTTCCTTTTCGCGCGCAGGAGTACGTGGCCCCGTACGTGGCAATCTTCACGGACCTGATCCGCGTCTCCAAAGGGGTACGCCGCGCCGGCTCCGCCGCACTGGACCTCGCCTACACCGCCGCAGGCGTCTTCGACGGCTTCTTCGAAATGCACCTGGCCGCCTGGGACGTAGCCGCTGGCTCGCTCCTCGTAACCGAGGCCGGTGGGGTGGTCACGGATTTCTCGGGAGGACAGCGCTGGCTCGACCGCGGAAACATCGTCGGTGCGAGCCCTGCCGTGCATGCAGAATTATTGAGGATCATCCAAAAGCACGTGACCGAGGACCAACTCGATCACCGCAAGGGAGCGAGGCTGGGGGTGTGACCGTTGCCGTTAGCCTGATGAGTAGGCAGTGCGCAGTGCGCAGTAGGCGGTAAGCAGGAGGCCACCACCCAACCGGAGGGTGGGTTGGCTGCTGCCCTGAATCTGCATCTGACTCTGCTCCTGCCTCCTGCCTTCTGCCTACTGCCTACTAAGCGAAAGATGCGCAAGCTACCCCGCTCCTTCTACATGGCCGACACCGTGTCGGTTGCACGCGCGCTCCTCGGCTGCGTGTTGTGGCGACGTCTCGAAGACGGCCAGCTCCTCGCCGCGCGCATCGCGGAGACCGAGGCCTACCTCGGTGCGAACGATGCTGCGTCGCATGCGCGGCGCGGCCTGCGCTCCGACCGCAACGCGTCGATGTATCTCGACGGAGGGCACGCTTACGTCTACTTCACGTACGGCATGCACTACTGCATGAATATCGTGACGCAGGAGCAGGACGTCGCGGAGGCGGTGCTACTGCGCGGGGCGGAGCCGGTGCGCGGCATCGAGGCGATGCGTCAGCGGAGGCCCAAAGCGGGAAAGGATTGGCAGCTCATGAACGGGCCTGGGAAGATCTGCATGGCGCTGGGCATCGACCGCCGGTTCGACGGCGAGAGTCTCCGCGGCCCCGCGCTCTGGCTCACCGGCCGGGACATCGCGATCGAAGACGAAGACGTCGTCGTCAGCCCTCGCATCGGCATCGACAACTCCGGTGAAGCGGCGGCGTGGCCGCTGCGCTTCTTTCTGCGCGGCAATCGCAACGTCTCGGCATTCAGGGCTCATGTCTGATCACTACCGCACGCTCGCCGGCGAAGTGGAGCTCTCCCAGAAGATCGAGCGCTCCGAGTTTCTCGGCATCGCCTTTCCCGTGGCCGGCGAGGACGAGTTCTTCCAGACCTTGGAAATGGTGCAGAAGAAGTATTTCGACGCGACGCATCACTGCTGGGCCTTCCGGCTCTTCGCCGAGTCGCGGTCGCGAAGCTCCGACGCGGGCGAACCATCCGGGAGCGCGGGCCGGCCGATCCTGGCCGCGATCGACGGAGCCGCGTTTC
>JANMSA010000288.1:0-4933 GCA_031388865.1 Acidobacteriota bacterium
CGTGCCGGCGTGCTTGCCGGCCAGGACAACACCGTGGACGTGCTGGTACGCATCCAGGCGCCCGACGCCCCAGAGGGCCACACGGCCGTGCGGCCGCCGCAGGCCATCGCGCTGGTCATCGACCGCTCGGGCTCGATGGAAGGCCGCCCGCTGGCCGAGGCGCGGCGCTGCGCCGAATACGTGGTCGGCAAGCTGCGGCCGACGGACGCCGTGTCGCTGGTGCAGTTCGACAACCGCGTCCAGCGCCTGTGGCCCGCCGTGCCACTGGGCGATGGCGCGCCGCTGCGCGCGGCGATCGCGGCCATCCACTCTGGCGGCAACACCCACCTGCACGGTGGCTGGCGCGAGGGCGCTGAAACGCTGGCCGATGTGGCCGGCACCGGCTTGAAGCGGGTGATCCTGCTCTCCGACGGCCAGGCCAACGAGGGGCTGACCGATGCAGCGGCCATCGCCGCACAGTGCGCCGAATGGGCTGCGCGCGGGGTGACCACGAGCACCTATGGCCTGGGGAACAGCTTCAACGAGGAACTGATGGTGGCCATGGCCCGCGCTGGCGGCGGCAACCACTACTACGGCGACACGGCCGAGGACCTGATGGACCCGTTCCAGCAAGAGCTTGAGTTGCTGGGCAACCTGTGCCTGCGTGACCTGCGTCTTTCGGCCATTGTTCCGGACGCCGTCGAGGTGCAAATGGTCAACGACCTGCCACCGATCGAAGGCGGGTGGCGGTTGCCGGATCTTGCCTGGGGTGCGGAAGCCTGGGCGGTGTTGCGTCTGAAGGTGCCGGCAGGCGCTTTGCCACTGCTCGGCCAGTTCTTATCGGTCCTGCGGGTTTCGGTAGAGGGCCGGAGTCTCGAAGGCGAGGCGGTGACGCTGGAGCGGGCGGGGTTTGCGCTGCCGGTGATGTCGGCATCGGCGTTCGACAAACTCACGGACGACGAACTCGTGTCTCGGCGGCTGGTCGAGCTGGCGGCGGCCGATGCACTGTCACGCATGCGCGGGGCGGCGGACCATGGAGACTGGGTGGCGGTGGACCGGTTGCTCGAGGAAGCGAGCCGCCAGTTCGCCGGCAACGAATGGGTGGCCGCCGTGCTGGCTGCGATGAAGGAGATAGCGGAGAGCCGGTCGCGCGAGCGGATGATGAAGGAGTCGATGTACTCGGCGGCCAAGCTGCGCAGCCGCCTTTCCGCGAAGGATGAGGCCGTCAGCTTCTCGGTCGCAGAGGAATCGATCGAGCGGCCGGCCTACCTGCGCCGCAAGCCTTCGCAGGGCAAGGGCGACGTGTAGCCAGGACGCGCTCGCTGGTCTTGCCATCGCTGAAGCCGGGGCCCAGAAGTTCCGTCACCCTCGACACGATGTCAGCGATGTCAGCGCTGTCGACGATTCTCTCCCGCGGCCACTGAACGGTAGCCGTTTGCACCCGCACGTCCGGCAGCATGAGCAGATGCCGCAGCTGCACTGATAAACCAGCGTCCTGCAAGCGTGAGCGGAGTGCGCCGTACTGCTGCCGGACCTCGCCGTCACGTCCTTGGACCGGACGCCATAGGCCTTGAAGATGCCCTCCGGCCGAAAGTCCACGCCGCCGGACTTCACCTCCATCAGCAGCACGTCACCGGCCTGGTTGACCACGACGATGTCAATTTCGCCGTGCTGCTCCCGCTCGCCCGAGGACTTCGACCAGTCGACGCTGTGGAACAGCGTGTAGGCCGAAGACAACCCACGCTCGAGCGTGTCGAGGAGATCGAGCTCAGCGTGATCGCCGGCGGTCAACGCCATGCGAGGAGGCAGAGCTGGGCAGAGACGGGCCATCGGCGTTGGGAATCGACTGTTGTTGAGGGGATCCTATCTCCCTGTCCGGGCTGGCCCGCACAGGAGATCAGTGGTCTGCCTATGTCGGCGTACGTCGAGAGCGCCGCGTAGGTCTCTTGTGAGCCGGAATTTCAGCCTCTGAGGACGCACTGGCTCACGCTGTGAGCCTCAAGCCTGCCAACATACGGTGGTGTCCATCGTCCGTGGCCCGCGGTGCACAGCCACAATTGCTCTCCGGAATCTCCCGCCCCGCTCCCTGCATGCTCAACATCCACTTCGCCAACCGCTTCGAGACACTGTCCGACATGTTCGTCGATCGGATCGGCGCGGCTGTCGGCTCGGCCTTCAGCGAAGACGAAGTGATCGTGCCGAGTGCCGCCGTCAGACGCTATCTGACGCTGGAACTGGCTCGGCGGCACGGCATCTGCGCCAACGTGCGGTATTCGTATCTCGCCAGGTGGCTCTGGCAGCAGATCGGCCGGATCGTGCCGGGCGTGCTCGACGAGTCGCCCTTCGATACCTCGGTACTGGCCTGGCGGATCCATGCCGCCTTCGGCGACGACGAGTGGACCAGCCTCCACCGCCGCCTTTCAGCCTACCTCGAGCGGGCCGACCCGGTGATGCGGTTCGAACTGGCGACGCGGGTGGCCGGCCTCTTGGACCAGTACATCACCTACCGCCCGGACTGGTTGGCAGCGTGGGCGCGCGGTGAGGCCGTGGATCTCGGGAATCAGGATGGCGGCACCGGAGCCGACCAGGACTGGCAGGCTGCCCTCTGGCGTCGACTTGGCACCGAACTGGGAACCGGCGACCGCCACCCGATTGCCGCGTTCGTACATGGCCTCGAGCTGCTTGGCGACCGGGCCGGGTCCCAGAGCCCGCTGCCGGCGACCGTCCATGTCTTCTGCCTGCCGACCATGCCGCCCTTGCACCTGGGCCTGCTGCAGTCGCTGGGTCGACGGGTCGAGATTCACTTGTACACGCTGAACCCCTGCCGTGAGTACTGGCTCGAGGCGGTGGACCGCCGGCGGCTGAGCTACCTGGCGGCGCGCGGAAACGCCGAGCATCACGAGGAGGGGCACCGCCTGCTCGCGGCATGGGGCCAGCAGGCGCAGTCGCAGCTGACCCTGCTCGTCTATGCCAGCGGCGACGCGGCCATCGACGACGCGCACTTCACCGAGCACACCGGTGGCAGCCTGCTCGCGCGGCTGCAGAACTCGATCCTCGACATGGCCGACCTGACGCCGGGGTCAGTGAATCTGAGCAACCGGGACCGCAGCATCGAAGTCCACGTCTGTCATTCGCTCACCCGGGAGATCGAGGTGCTGCAGGACCGACTGCTCGCCCTGTTTGCGGAGCAGGACGCCTCAGCACTAGGCGACGTGCTGGTGGTCACGCCCGACCTCGATGCCGCGGCTCCGCTGATCGACGCCGTCTTCGGCACGGCACCGAAGGATCGATTCATTCCCTACACCATCACCGGCCGCGCGCGCAGCCACGTGAACGCTGCCGCGCGCATCTTGCTGGAACTGCTGGCGCTGGTCACCTCGCGCTTCACGGCCAGCGGTGTGTTCGGGTTGCTGCAGCAGCCATCGGTGGCGCGGAGGTTCGCACTCGACGCCGACGACCTTGAGCAGGTCCGCACCTGGCTGCAAGACGCCGGCGTGCACTGGGCGCTCGATGCCGAGCACCGCGGCAGTCTCGGCGTGCCCGCCGTGGACCGACACAGTTTTGCCGACGGACTGGATCGCCTGTTTCTCGGCTATGCATTGCCGTCACGCGTGGAGGCCCCCTTTGACGACCGGATGCCCGCCGGCGATGCGGAGGGCTCGGACGCCCTCGCGCTGGGCGCCCTCTGGCGCTTCGTCGACGCCCTGGCGACCCTGCGGCGCACCGTGTCGACCCCGCAGCCCGCATTGTCGTGGCCAGGATTGCTGGCCGACGCGCTCAGCAGCTTCGTGGCCGCGCGCGACAGCGAGTTGGAGGATTTGCGCGAGGTGCACGCGGTGCTTGAAGAGTTGGGCGACCAGCTGCAGCGCAGCGAGCTGAAGCAACCATTGCCCGTGGAGGTCGTACGCGCCGCCCTCGCCCAGGGCCTCGACGACCCCGCACGCGGCGGTGTGCCCACCGGCATGGTCACGTTCTCCTCCATGAGCAGCCTGCGCAATGTCCCCTTCAAGGTCATCTGTGCGATCGGGCTGAACGACGGTGCGTTTCCGACCAATGCGCGGCCGCCGGAGTTCGACCTGATGTCGATGCAGCCACGACGCGGTGACCGGCAGCGCCGCATCGACGAGCGCAACGTCTTCCTCGACCTGCTGCTTGCCGCCCGGGAACGCGTCCACCTCAGTTACGTGGGCCGCAGCGTGCGCGACAACTCGCTGCTGCCGCCATCCGTGCTGGTCTCCGAGTTGCTGGAGTACCTGGTTCCCGCCATCGCCAAGGATCCGGCGGATGCGGCGGCGCAGGCGCAGGGACGCGCGAGGCTCGTCGTCGAGCACCCCTTGCAGCCCTTCTCGGAGGTGGCGTTCCGGCTAGACGGCGACGTCCGTCAGTGGAGCTTCCAGCGCGAGTATGCCGAGGCGCTGAAGAGCAGCCTGGCATACCCGTCGTCAAGGGGCACGCAGTCCGCGCCCGGCGCTGCGGACAGCATGGCGGATGCCGATGTCGAAGGGATCGATGACGACGACGGGGTGGTCGAGCCCGCCGCCCCATTCCTTGCAGAGCCCTTGCCAGAGCCCCCCGAAGAATGGCACGACGTGCCGTTGGAGCGGTTGATCCAGTTCTTTCGGAACCCGTGCCGCTACTTGCTGGAGCGCCGACTCGGCGTCGAGTTGCGCCGGGACGAAGAGGAACTGCAGGACGACGAACCCTTCGTGCCTGATGCGCCAGGGCGCACGGCGCTCGCCAGGCGTCTGCTGCCGCAATTGCTCGACGGCGCGGACATCGCGACCGTCCGCGCGCTGGCGTTGGCCGGCACCGAAGTGCCGGTGGGCGCCTTCGGCCGGCGCTTCCTGGAGAGCGAGTTGGAAGCGCTGCGGGCCTTTGCCACCCGTGTCACCGAGGCCACGCGCGAGCCCTGCCTCGGGCCGCACGCGGTGTCGCTCGACGTGGACCTCGACGG
>JANMSA010000292.1:0-6693 GCA_031388865.1 Acidobacteriota bacterium
CCTCCGGCGTGCGGTTCATGCCGATCGTGCCGCCCGTGTAGATGAGGTAGACGCGTTTCATTCATTCAGCTCGCAGCTTGCAGCTCTCAGCTCGCAGGAGGACCGATGATAGCCGTCTCTGAGTTCCGTAGAGGTGCCGCCTGCCGAGTCGGTGGTCGGCGGTCCGGGCCCTTGCTCCTGAGAGCTGCGAGCTGAGAGCTGCGAGCTCCTTCGGACGAAATAAATGCGCCTCCACCCTGCTTTGCCTACACTTGCCGGCCCGGAGTCTGTCTCTGGTCTGGACATTCATTCACAATCTGCTAGCTCCTTGAGCCCCGCCGAAGGCGGGGTTCCGCTAGGCCAGAAGGAGGATTCATGAGGACTTATGAAGTCCTGTTCATCCTTTCTCCGCAAGTAACGGAGGAAGAGTCGACGACGCTGGTCGCCGACTTCAAGTCGATCGCTGAGAAGAACGGCGCGACGTTCAAGAACGAGGAAGCGTGGGGCCGTCGCCGGCTCGCGTATCCCATCAACAAGTCGAACGAAGGCATCTACCACCTCTTCGTGGTGGAGAGCGAGTCGTCGCTCTCCGAGCTCGACCGGCGTATGAAGAACGTCGATCGCGTCCTGCGGCACATCATCGTGCGCACGGACCTCGAGCAGAAGCGAGCGGACAAGCTCGCCAAGCGCAACCCGAAGAAAGAGCGCGTCCGTCCCGCCGTGCCGAGTGTGATGTCTGCACCGTCATCCGAGCCAGGGATCGAGGCTGCGATGACCGCCGGCGCCGAGGAAGCGCCGCAGGCGTAAGGAGGAGGGCACGATGGCTACGATGGCACCGAGAGGTGGTGGTGGTAGTAGAGGTCCGGGCGGTGGTTCGGGCGGTAGTGACCGCGACGATCGTCGCGGCGGCAGCGGCGGCGGACGTGAAGGCGGCGCACAGGGTGGAAAGAAGAAGTTCTTCTACCGCCGGAAGCGCGTCTGCAAGTTCTGCGTCGAGAAGATCGAGTACATCGACTTCAAGGACGTGAAGACGCTCCAGCAGTTCATCCCTGAGCGTGGAAAGATTCTTCCGCGCCGTATTTCCGGCACGTGCGCATTGCACCAGCGCAAACTGCAGAACGCGATCAAGCGCGCGCGCATCATCGCGTTGCTCCCGTTCTGGGCTGACTAGTGATGCTCTCGCCGGCTGGCGTAGCCCGGGAAGTCCGGCACTCCGCCAAAGCCGGCATCTGACAACGACATGATCGAATCGTCCCTCCCTCACGGCGAGCCCGCGCTGCTGCCCTCCCGCCCCTCCGGCCGGCAGGGGCGCAGCCTGGCTGCCTATGCGCTGCTGACGACGCTGATGGTGGTGGCGTCGATGCCGGTGTTCGTGCCCGCGGCGCTACTTCACTGTGCCGTTCGCAACGGCCGGCGCGCAGCGTGGGCGGCCCTCCTGCTGACGGTGGTGATGATCTCGCTGTACGGCGCGATCGCCCCGGCGCAGACGCCGGCTTTCCAGCACGCGCTGTGGGCTTCCCTGGCGGGGGTCATCCTGACCATTGCCATCCCGACCATGGCGGCCATTCCGCTGGTCGAGCGCGGCGAGAAGTTCGGCCGCGTGCTCCTCTTTCTGCTGGCGGGCGCGATGGTCGGTCTGGCTGCGACCGAGATCGCGTCGCAGGCGCTTCTCGGGTTCTCTCCTTATGCGGCGCAACTGGCGCAGACGAAGGAGCTGGGCGCGCAGATCGTCAAGCTGTATCGCGAGAACCGGATGTCCCCTGGGATGATCGGGCTGGCGGAGCGCTGGAGCAACTTCAGCGCTCGCATCGTGCCGGCTCAGTTTCTCATTGCCACGTCGCTCGTCTATGTGCTCAGCCTTTTGATGCACGGACGGCTGGCGGTGTGGTCTGTACCTCCTCCGCCTGCCGACACGGCGCGACCCTATCTGTTTCGCAATTTCCAGCTGCCGGAGTGGCTGCTGTTCGCATTCGTGTTCGGCGGCCTGATGCCGCTCACGCATGGCCTGCTGCACACGGTGGCGGCGAACACGCTGGTGGTCGTGGTGTTCCTGTATGTGATGCAGGGACTGGCGGTCTTCCGATCGGTGCTGCTGGCGATCGGTGCGACCGCCGGCGGAGCGCTGATCGCCTGGTCAGCTCTGGCACTGCTGTGCGCGATGCAGGTCGCGCCACTGCTGCTCGGGCTGGTTGGACTCTTTGATCCATTCTTTAATTTTCGACACTTCAAGAAGCGAAAGGACGACTCTCATGAAAGTCATTCTGACTGAGGAGATCCGAGGCCTGGGTACGCGTGGCGACCTCGTGACCGTCAAGGACGGTTATGCGCGGAACTACCTCATTCCGAAGAACCTGGCCCAGGAAGCAACGAAGGGTAACCTCCACGCGATCGATCATCAGCGCCGCAAGTGGGCGATGCTCGCGCAGGAAGAGAAGAACGTGGCCCAGAAGCAGGCGGACCGCGTGAAGGGCGTGAAGATCCAGATCGAGAAGCGCGTGGGCGAGAACGGACATCTGTTCGGATCGGTCACCGCGAACGAGATCGCGGATGCGCTCGCCGCGAAGGGCATCGAAGTCGACAAGCGTCGCATTGAGCTCGGCTCGCCGATCAAGACCGTCGGCCTGCACGACGTCGAGGTGCGGCTGCACCGCGAGGTGACGGCAGCGATCCAGGTCGAAGTCGTGGCGCAGGGGGTGGAGCGGCTCGAGGAAGCACCGGCCGTTGAAGCACCCGAAGCCGAGTAGCCGCTACAATCCGAGTGAGCGGCGGGGTCTGTTGCCCCGCCGCTTCATTCTCGAATGGCTGACGAACGCTACGTGGACGCTCCTCCCGCCGGTGCGGATGGCTGGCGCGAGGTCTGGCGCGACGATCGCCGCTACCCGCCGCGCCCCTCCGGCCAGGAGTGGGCGCTGCAGCGACTGCGCCGGATGGTGCGGCGCGCGAACGAGCCCGATGCCGAACGGCAGAAGAACTTCAATGTCGTCCTCCTTGACCTGATCGAGGATGTGAGGAAGGACGTCGAGTCCGTGCGCCGCGATCTGCGGTCCGACCTGGACGCCGTACAGCGAGATCTCACAGCCGCAATCGCATCCGAAAGTGCCAGACTGCGCGAGCTGGTCACCATCGCAGCCAGGCGCAACGACGCCCTGATCGCCGCTCTCGATCAGAAGATCGAGACCGTGGCGGTGCGCATCCGCGATGCGATCCATCCAGCGGTGGCTACCTCTCCCGATGTTCTCTACCGGCGTCTCGAAGACGCCCTGCGAGGAAGTGAAGCAGAAGTGCGGGAGGATGTCGTCCCGTACGTCGAGCTTGCGCGCGAGCATCAGCCCGTACTCGACGCCGGGTGCGGGCGTGGAGAGTTTCTGTTCGCCTGCCGCGAAGGCGGAATCGACTCGCGCGGCGTCGACACGAACGAGCGCTCCGTCGCCGACCTGCGCGAACGGGGCTTGAACGTAACGCTGGCTGGTGTGCCGGAGTGCTTCGCATCACTCGCGGACGCATCGCTCGGCAGTGTTGTGGCGATGCACGTCGTCGAGCACCTGCCCGTGGACGCGCTGTTTGCACTCTTCCGGGAATCAGCACGCGTCCTGCGAGCCGGCGGCCTGCTCATCATCGAGACTCCGAACGCGGAGTCGGTGATCACCGCCGCATCGGATTTCTGGCGTGATCCCACGCACATCGCGCCACGTCATCCAGCGGCGTTGACCGTGCTCGCGCGGGAGCACGGCTTCGAGATCCAGGAGATCCGCGCGGTGCACGACGTGGCCGACGGCGCAAAGATACCGATGCTGGAGAGCGACCCGCCCGAGCTGCGCCGCGTCATCCAGGCGGTGAACGATCGTCTCTTCGCGCCTCAGGATCTTCGTCTGGTCCTGCGTAAGGGGTGAGATCGATCACGACGTCGGCGGGTGACGGCGGAGGTACGCGATGGGGCAGCACAGCTCCCAGAATCAACCCGGTGACGAGACCTCCGAGATGCCCGGCTTTGTCGATCTGCGGAACGCTCCAAGTGATCACGAGGTACGCAATGATCCAGAACACCCCCTGGCTGGCGATGCTGCGGCCCATCGGGTCATGCCTCCAGCGCGGTGAATTGCGCACCGAGAAGATGAACGCGCCGAGGATTCCCAGGATCGCACCGCTCGCGCCGACGGACCAGGTGGTGTTGTACCAGGCGCTGGCGACAGAGCCGGCGATTCCAGTGGCGAAGTAGATCAGAAGAAACCGGCTCGACCCGAACATCAACTCGTAGAAGCGTCCGAGCTGGAAGAGCGCGAAGACATTCAGGAGCAGGTGCACCGCACCCGCGTGGAGGAACATGCCTGTGACCAGCCGCCATAGTTGCCCGTCCTGCACGGCCTCTGGAACGATCGCAAACGATCGCGTCAGATCGACCCCGGTGGCGAGCTCGAAGAGGAAGATGGCCACGATGATGACCATGAGCACCGTGGTCGCTGGTGTAGCAACTCTGCGGAGCTTCCTCACTTGGACTCCAGCAGCGAGGAGACTCGGCGGAACAGCAGGTGGGCCGTACGGGGAAAGATCTCTTTGAATCGCATGTAGGTTGCGGAGAGGGTCGGCATGATGCGGCGGTAGGATCCGTCTTCGGCGGCGTCGCAGACCGCCCGGGCCACGCGCTCGGGCTCGACGGCGGGCAGGAGACGCGAAGCGCCGGGCATCTTACCCCGCTCGGCCTTGATGAAGAACTCCGTGTTCGTCGTGCTCGGACAGATCAGCGCCACGCGGACGCCGCGACCGATGACCTCCGAGCGAACAGCCTCCGTGAAGCCGCTGAGCGCGAACTTTGTCGCGCAGTAGCCGCTCATGCGGGCGAACCCCATCACGCCGGTGATCGAGCCGACGTTCACGATCGTGCCGCCGCCCCTCGCGAGCATCTGTGGCAGCACGGCCTGGGTGCAGTACACCGCGCCGAAATAGTTCGTATCCATCATCTCGCGTAGGTCGCCGGGATCGGCGTCCGTGATCGATCCGAAGATCGCGAAGCCCGCGTTGTTGACGAGGACGTCGACCGGCCCCGCAGCGTCGATGAGGCGCCGGCAGTCCTCCGCTCTCGTGACATCGGTCAGGACAGCCAATGCACGAACCCCATGCGCGCGGCACCCGGCGGCGACCTCGTCCAGGTGCCCGGCGCGCCGCGCGGCGAGCACCACGTGCGCCCCGCGACGGGCCATCTCCAGTGCGGTGGCCTTTCCAATTCCGCCGGAAGCCCCCGTGATGACGACATTCTTGCCTGCGAGGTCCATCGGTTCGAGACGAAGTGTATCGGGTGGGGAGCTTCTGTTGGCGAAACTCTGGCGTGAAACCCGCGAAGGACTGGCTTGAAACGATCAGGCGGGGGAGATATCGTGGGGGCTGCGACGGATGAGCCGCCTCGCCGAAGAAGGAACAAGCCCGTGATCACGATCGCCAACCTGTCGCCGCAGAAGACCGCCCCCTACTCACTCGATCCGAAAGACATCGAGTTTGGGCGGACGTGCACGCCGAATTTCTTCATTTGCGAATATCGAGGCGGCAAGTGGCAGGAGCCGCGGATCGAGGCGCTGCATCGCTTCTCCATGCATCCGGCAGCGAACGTTTTTCACTACGCGCAGGCGATCTTCGAGGGGCTGAAGGCCTATCGGCATGCCGATGACAGGCTGGCGTTGTTCCGTCCGGAACTGAACGCGCAACGTTTCGCCGAGTCTGCGGAGCGCATGGGGATGCCCCTGGTCGGTGAAGAGCTGTTCCTCGAAGCGGTCCACCGGCTCGTGGACATCGAGCGTGCATTCGTACCGCAAGCGCCCGGAACCCTCTACATCCGCCCCACGATGATCGGCACCGAAGCCTGCCTCGGCGTCCGCAGCTCCACCGAGTTTTCCTTCTATGTGATCACGCTGCCTTCGGGCGCGTACTTCAAGGAGATGGTCGCAGGAACGGGCACGGTCCGTGTGTTCGTCGAACAGTCGACCTCCCGCGCAGCGCCCGGCGGCACAGGGGCGGTCAAGGCAGCGGCGAACTATGCCGTCACCCTGAAGACCATCAGTGACGCGAAGCAGAGGGGCTGCGGCCAGGTGCTCTATCTCGACGCCGTTCGCCGGAAACGCGTCGAAGAGCTGGGTGGGATGAACGTCTTCTTCGTGCGCGATGAGGAGCTGATCACGCCCACTCTGAATGGCACAATCCTCCCGGGTGTGACCCGCGCCAGCCTGCTCGAGCTCGGTCCCTCCCTGGGGATTCCAGCCCGTGAAGAGGACATCGACATCGATCAGGTCGTCGCGGGAATCGAGTCGGGCTCGATCACCGAGGCCATCGCCTGCGGGACTGCGGCGACGGTGATCGGCATCAGTGAGCTCGTATTCGGTGACGGCCGGGCGTTGCGAGTCGGCGGCGGAACCCTCGGATCCGTCACCAGGCGTCTGTTCGACGAGATTCAGGCCATCCAGTTCGGAACCGCCCCCGATCCCTTCGGATGGGTCTCGCCCGTTCACGCTCCGGAAGCCGTCGCGACGTAGGCGCCGCTTTCGACGGTTTGGGTCTTGGAGTCTTCGAGTCTTCGAGTCTTCGAGTCTTCAAGTGTTCACGGTCTGATCAAGGCTCATAGTCGCAAGGTTCAGAGTCGCATAGGAGGAGGAACCGTGACCTCTGTGAGAACTCTGATGCTATGCACCTATGAGCCTTCTCGAAGACTTGAAGACTCGAAGACTCGAAGAC
>JANMSA010000294.1:0-7865 GCA_031388865.1 Acidobacteriota bacterium
CGCCGGTTCATCGCCTCGCTCGATTCGGTGAACACGTTCTCGAACTTCGACCTCCTCTACATGGACTTGCGCAAGCGCCGGAACTGGGGCGCGCGCCTCTTCGACAACCGTTCGTTCTTCAACTCCTACAATCTCGAGACAAACCGCATCGACCGCAGGCAGATCTACCGCTCCACGGGTGCGATCGGGCTGATCAGTTACCCTTTCAGCCGCTACCACCGGCTCGACGCCGGTGCGGGCTTCATCTCGCGCAACTTCTTCTTCCCCTCTTTCTCAGACCTCGATGGCGATGGCGACGTACAGTTCGACGAGGTCCAGTTCGAGGAACGGCAGGACAACGCGCCGATCGTCAGCTCGAGCTTCAGCGGTGACAGCGCGGTCTGGAAGTTCTTCGGTCCGGTTTCAGGCCGGCGGTACCAGGTGAGTCTGTCCTACCAGCCCGATCTCGAAGACGGGGGATCGCTGACGTCGGATCTGACCGTCGACTGGCGCGAATACAAGCAGCTCACCTCACGCTCGCTTCTCGCAGCCCGCGTATACGGCGCTTTCTCCGAGGGGAACACCCCCAATTTTCACTACTTCGGCGGCTTGAACACGCTTCGTGGCTATGATTTCCGCACCCAGCTCGGCCAGTACGCGACGTTCGCAAACTTCGAGTTCCGCTTCCCTCTCGTCGATGTCCTGGCCACGCCAGTGTTTGCGATCCAGCAGATGCGGGGAGTGGTCTTCTTCGACATCGGAGCAGCTCACTTCAAAGACCAGCCGTTCACGTTCATGAAGGATGGACGGCTTGTGGACGGCAAAGCCTCGATCGGCTGGGGACTTTCATTTCACTTCCTCGGCCTGCCGCTGAACTGGGATTTTGCCAAGCGCTTCGACGGAAAGGACACCGAGGGCGGGTACCGCACCAGCTTCTGGATTGGGGAAACGTTCTGAGCCGTCTTCGCGGCGGTTGTCGGTTGTCGGCGTGTTGATGGCTGCACGCTTGCGGTGAGGACGACGCTCGCCTGGTACCGGGCGGCTCTCGGTTCTCAGGTTGCTGGTTGTCTGCGGTCTCGCGCCAGCGTGCGGTTGCGGTGACGACGTGAGAACGCGCGGCTGCCGCAGACAACCAGCAACCGCAGCAAGCAGCTCGTGTCGCCGGGTGCTCCGCGTTCGCACGCAGCGCTGGCAGATCGCGCCACCCCGACAACCAGCAACCGCCGCGAAGACGGCGAGTCAGGCCGCGCGAGGTGAGCGGCGCCGATCGGCGATGGTCTCCCGGAGGAACTTGAGCAGCGTCTTCTCCTCCATGGAGAGGCCGATGCGGACGACCGGGGAGCCTTTGCGGGTCTTGCGCAGCATTTCGAATGGTTTTCCGGCCATGTACTCGTCGAGGAGGCGAGGACAGATGTACGAGGAGCGGCAGACGGCGGGCGTGTTGCCGAGTTGCTCCGCCGTCGCGACGATGGCCTTCCTCACCCTGCGCTTGCGGTCGGTCTTGCTCGCCCCCTGACCCTGCATCCCGAGGGCGATGGAACAGAGGAGTGTTCCGGCCCAGGTGCGGAAATCCTTGGCCGTGAAGTCCTTGCCGATGATCGACTGGATGTAGTCGTTCACATGGCGGTCCTTGACGTCGATGATCCGGCCGTTCTGCTCGAACTTGAAGAGCTCCTCGCCCTTCATCTTTTTCAGTTGGGCGACAATCACCGCCACGTCCTCATCCTTGACGGAGCGCTTCTGTTTTTTACGCCATTTGCCGAGGTAGTCGAACTGGACAGCGTTGCCGTCCACTTTCACGTGAGAGCGGAGGATGGTGGAGAGGCCAAAGGTCGACTCCGCCTCGGCGCTCTTGTCGTTCCCGATGCGGAAAAAGCCCTGATCCATGAGGCGGACCATGGCCGCAAGAACTCGCTGGCGATCGGCGTCGGTATGCTGCAGGTCGGCGCGCACCCGGCGGCGCAAAGCGGGCAACGACTCGCCGAACTCCACGACGCGCTTGAACTTCTCCTCCTCCCGCTGAGAGCGGAATCGGGAGTGATAGAGGTACTGCGTGCGTCCCTTCTTGTCGACGCCGAGTGACTGCAGGGGGGCGGAGTCGCCGCGGGCGATCCGCACGTCTTTCCAGGCCGGGGGAATGCGCAGCTTGCGGATGCGCGCGAGCAGCTTTTCGTCCGTGACGTCGGTTCCGTCAGGAAGCCGGTAGGAGAAGCCTGTCTCCTTGGTGCCCGACCGCCGGATGCCGTGGAGGTCGATGTACCAACGGCGGCTCACACCCTTTGTCGGCATCGAGCCAGCGATTTTGCGAGAATGGTGCCCCTTTCAGTACGCAGCAGGCAGTACGCAGTACGCAGGAGACTCGGAAGGTGCGGTCACTCTCTCCTGCCCACTGCTTACTTCCTGTTGCCGATTTTCGATGACACCCACGCAGAAACGCATTCTCCTCGTCCTCTCGATCGCGATCGCTCTGACGCGGCCGCTGGCGGTCGCGCATTCGCTGAACGATTGGGACGAGGCGCTCTTCTCGCTGGGCGTCGTGGAGTACGACGTCAACCAGCATCACCCGCATCCGCCTGGGTATCCGCTTTTCGTCGCGGCGGCGAAGGGGGTGGCCCTTTTCGGACTCGAGGCATACCGGGCGTTGCAGATCGTGGTGTTGCTGGGGGCGTTCTTCGTTTTTCCTGCTTTGTTTTTCATGGCGCGAGAGATCGGCTTTCGCTTCACTACGGCCGCGGTCGGCGCTGCGGTGTTCGCATTCCTGCCGAACGTGTGGGTGTACGGGGGCAGCGGGTTCAGCGACATTCCCTCGGTGACCCTGGGCCTCCTCGCGTGCGGATTACTCCTTCGAGGGCGGACCAATCGAGGAGCGTACATCCTGGGGGCCATCGTGCTCGGCGTGGCCGCCGGCTTCCGTCTCCCGAACCTGCTCCTCGGTGCCGCCCCTGCGCTTCTGGCTACGTTTCATCGAGTGCGCGCCCGCGACCTTCGTGCCGTGGCGCTGGCGATGGCTCTTGGCGGAGCGATCGCCGGCGGAAGCTACCTCGGCGCCGCGCTGTCCTCGGGTACGATCGAGCAGTACCGATTCATGATCAGCGAACAGGGGAAATACGTGCGCGCGGTCGATTCGTGGCACAACCCGCATCGGGCGCCCCTGAGCGAGGTGGCCAAGGCTTTTTTTCTCTGGCCGGTCCAGCAGCGCGTGCACATGAAGTGGCTGGTGGGGCTTGCGGCGCTGGGGATCGTCGCGGTGGTGGTGCAGCGACGGTGGCGGCTTCTGTTGCCGCTGACGATCTTCGGCCCCTTGATGATCGTGGCGTGGCTGAATCTGGATGTGGAGGCCGCTGGACGCTACGCGATCGCCTATCTGGCGCTGTACACGCTGTTCGCTGCCCACGGCCTGCTCGTCATCGCGCGAACAGAAGCTTTTCAGGCCGCCCTGGGTGCGGCAATCGTGATCGTCCTCGGCGTCTGGACCTGGCCGGCGCTGCGCCTCGTGCGCAGCAGCGATGCCCCTCCGGCTGCTGCGCTTCTCTGGGTGCAACGGAACGTGCCGGCGAGCGCTGCGGTGTACGTGCACGGGGCGTTTGGACCTCAGACCGCATATCTTCTGCCGCGACACAAGACGGTGATGTACGAACATGCGCAGGAGATCTCGCGCATTGCCAGGGACGTATGGGTGGTGGAGCCGCGCATCGTGGAGGGCGCGATGAACTTCGTCTGGCCGAAGGACGTGCTGTGGAAGATCATCCGCCGTCGTAACTTCGAGACAGCCGTGCTCCGGCTCGAGAGTTTCGTGCAGTTCGGGGAGGGGTGGTATCAGCAGGAAGGGATCGGCAGCGAGACTTTCCGGTGGATGGCGCGGGAGGCTCGGGTCGTGCTTCCGGAGACAGGGAGTGACGGGAGGCTTTCCGTTCGGATGTACGTGCCGGTCGACTCCATTCGGCCCCCGCCTTCGATCGAGGTGTGGGTGAACGATATTCTGGTGGAGCGTTTCGTCAGTGCCGATGCGATCGTGAATCGGACGTGGGTGGTCCCGTCGCGAAAGGGTGCGTCCAATGAGCTGCGGATCGTGACCAGCGCCGTCGTTGTGCCAGACCTCGTCAGCGGCTCGGGGGACACGCGCGAGCTGGGATTGCGAATCGACGCGTTGTCATGGACGCCCGCGCGCTGACGACGTCTCCCGCCGCGCTGACGCGGCGTGAGCGCATCGCTGCCTGGCTGCTCACTGCCGTTGCGGCTTTCACACGCTGGCCGGCGCTGTCGCTCACTTTGTGGGACTGGGACGAGGCACTGTTCGCGCTGGCACTGCGTGATTACGACGTGGTGGCGCACCACCCGCACCCACCCGGCTTTCCGCTGTTCATCGCTCTGGCGAAGCTGATTCCGGCCAGTCCGTTTCACGCGCTGCAGAGCGTCACCTTCATCGCCGCGCTGTTCGTCTTTCCGGCGATGTTCTTTCTCGCGCGGGAACTGCGGGCGAGCGTGAGCGTAGCCATGAGCGCGGGCCTGCTCCTCGCGTTCTTTCCGAACGTGTGGTTCTACGGGGGCACGGCGCTTTCCGATGTTCCATCCATGGTTCTGGTGGTCACCGCTGCGGCTCTGCTCTTGCGCGGCTGCCGCCAGGATGGGGCGCTGCTCGCGGGCGCCGTGCTGCTCGGAATCGCAGCCGGTTTCCGGCCGCAGAATCTGATGATCGGCGCGGCGCCGCTGCTGATTGCTCTCACGTACCGAAGGCGTATCGCTCTTGCCGGCGCCGTGATCGTTGCGGCGATCGTCGTCGCGACGTATGCAGTGGCTGCGTCGCACAGCGGCGGGTGGGAGCCCTACCGCGACGCAATCGCGCGACACGAGATGTACATTCGCACCACGGACTCCTTCCTCTCGCCCCGGCATCCGGGACTGCTGCAGGTGGCGGACGATTTTTTCCTGCGCCCCTATCGCGCGCCCCTGATCAACATCGCTGTGACTCTGCTCGTCACGATCGCGGTCTTTCGCCGTCGCCGCTGGCTCGTTCTGACGATTTTCGGGCCCTTCTGTGTCTTTGCCTGGCTGTTTCTCGATTTCCACAGCGCCAGCCGGTTCTCGATCGCCTACATGCCCCTCTACGCGATGCTCGCCGCGGAAGGCATTCCCCGTCGAGCGCGGGCTGTGACGATGGGGCTGCTGCTGGCGCTGATGATTCACTGGACCTGGCCGGCGTTACGGACTGTGCATGACACTCCTTCACCGCCTGTTGCTGCGCTGGCTGCCGTTCGAGCGCT
Source organism: Acidobacteriota bacterium (assembly GCA_031388865.1). GTDB lineage: Bacteria > Acidobacteriota > Thermoanaerobaculia > Gp7-AA8 > Gp7-AA8 > QHVT01. The sequence goes on from JANMSA010000294.1 coordinate 5,241, forward strand.
CGGCCGCACCTCGACGATTTACGTGGACGCCCCTCTGGCCGCGCACGCGGAGCTGCTGATCCCCGACCTCAGCCGACGCGTCGTGCGCGTGGTACCGCCGCTGATCGACGATGCGGGGGCGGTGCTGCTTCGGGAGGGGATCAGCGCCGCACCGGGCGCCACGAGCTTCGAGCGCGAGCGCGACCGCCTCGCTGCGATCGCGCGGCCGCGTTACTTCGAGATCTCGATCGTCCCGCGCAAGCGGCCAGGATAGCCATGCAGTTGTTGTCCATTGTCGTAGTCCGTGCTGTCCCGCTTCAGCGATCCCTCACGGAGAACCGGGAACTGCGAACCGACAACGGAGATCGGCACCCGGATCAACAACGGACGGCCGGTCACCGGGTCAAGGCTGAAACTCGATCGTCTGTGGCCACCAGGTCTTCACGCGCTTTCCGTCTTTCATCGGAGAGGTGAAGCGCGCGTTGCGCATCGCGCGGATGGCCGATTCGTCCAGGCCCAGGCGGCCGACACCCTTCAACACCTTCACGTCGACGACGGAACCGTTCTCGTCGATGAGAGCGCTGAGGATCACCGTTCCCGAGATTCGCTGCTGCCGCGCGATCGGGGGATAGACGGCGCTGATGCGTCGCGTGGCCCGAGGTGGCGCGTCGAGAGCCGAGTACTGCACGACGTCGCCTTCGCGGACCGACGACGCCGGTGGGGTCGTGGGAGCGGGGACGGGTGTGCTTTGCTGCGGGATGGAGGCCACAGTCTGCGTTTGTACCGGAGCGGGGACGGGGAGGCGCGCTTCGGCGGTCTCTTCCTGGCGCGCGGCCTCGCGCCGCTGCTGATCGAGCTGCGCGGCGCTGATCGATCCGCGGTCCTCGGCTTCGGAAGCCGCCTCCGATGCCGGCGCAGCGATCGGCGCATTCTTCGACTGCTGACGCTGCAGATCGGCCATGTACCGCTCGTTCAGCTTCGACATCTCGGACTGCATTTTCTGACGCACTGCGTCTTCGAATGCCTTTTTCTCGGCAGCGGCGTCGCCGGCGGTCGTGGTCAGTGGTGGCGTCCCTCCGCTGCCGGAGGCGAAGATCGGCTCCGGCAGAATCGGTTTCGGCGCTGCGGGGGAAGGGATCATCTGCGCGTTGGTCGACGTCGTCGTCGTGGGTTGCGCGGAGTTGCGTCCGATCATCATCCACGCCCCGCCAGCGAGGGCGGCGAGACCCAGTACGGCGCCGATGGCGATCGGTGTGCGGCTCCTTGTCTTCGGCGGCTCGCCGACACTCGCGAACGGTCCCCGCGGGCTCGCTGACGGCGCCCCGGTCTCAGCCGCAACCGCGACCACTTTTATGGGGGCCTCGAGATAGGGCGCTACGTTCAGCTTCGTTTCCTTCTCCCTCTCGAGCGCTTCCACCTCCATGTCCTTCTTCAGCAGAGTGCTGAGATAGAACGCGAGGTTGAACGTCGATGCGGAGTACTTGCCGCCGTGCGCCAGGGAGGAGAGCGCCTGCTTCATCTCCGTCATCGACGCGTAGCGCATCGACGGATCGAGATTGAACGACTTGTCCAGGACGATGCGGATGTCGTCAGGAACCGAGGCGCCGAGCATGGTCCTGGTCGCGCGCACCGCTGCGACGAACGCGCTCGCCGTCACTGCGTCCGGCGGCTCCTGGCCGGTCAGCAGGAGGAAGAGGATCGCGCCGAGCGCATAGACGTCGGCGTGCCCGGGGACCTGTCCGGAAGAGCGGAGCTCCGGAGCGAAGTACCGTCCGATCTCTGCCGACACCCTGGGATCGGCGAGGGAGGCGATCACACCTGGAGCGATCTGCTGACCGGCCACCCGGATCTCGCCGTCGTCGCTGATCCAGATGAAGTGCGGAATGAGCGCACCATGGGAAAGGCGTGTTCCACCGCTGTCGCGAAGATCGGAGATCGTGGCCAGCGAGAGGGCAACCTTTTCCGCGATCACCATGGCCTGATCCAACGGTAGCGGATTGGGTTGCACGTCCTTGCCGCCGCGCGCGCGGTCGATGATGTAACGCAGCGAGCGTCCTCCCGCGTAGTCCCACGCGAGGAACGGCACGCCGTCCGTGACGCCCGCCACCTGATCTCGCGCAAAGGATGGTCCGGTGAGCCGGGGGAGCAGCTGGGTCACGGCCTCGACTCCAGCAGTGAGGGCCGTGCGATGACCTCCGCTCAAACGCCGCAGCGCGAGCGTGGGACCGACCTGGGTCCCGTCGATCCGTCCCGCGCGCCAAAGGTCACCCAGCGAATCGTGTTCGAGCTTCTTGAAAAGCACATACGGACCGAACTGCTCGTACGGTTTATTGCGCGCGACCATTGGCGACCCCCAGGATGAGTGGACAGAAGGAAGGATAGCACTTCGGTCTGCCTCGGTCGGGGAGGGGCGGACGATCCTCGAGCTTTCGAGTATGCGAGTATGCGAGTCCTTCGAGTCTTCGAGTCTTCGAGTCTTCGAGTCTTCGAGTTTCGAGTCTGCGAGTCTGCGAGCTTTCGAGTCTGCGAGTGAGGTCTCAAAGTCTCAGAGTACGCTCCTCACGCTCTTTGAGACTCTGAGACTTTAAGACTTTGAGACTTTGAGGTCTGGAACAACAATTCCTCGAGACTCGAAGACTCGAAGAC